>CAYQYJ010000214.1:0-3634 GCA_964421605.1 uncultured Ardenticatenaceae bacterium
TGGCTCCCGATGAAGGCGAACTGGGCGAGCCGGGCGAATTGGGGGCGCGGCTGTATGCTTTTCGCGCCGATACGCACGATCTGATTACAGCCGTAGCTGGCGGCGTTGACCCAACCGATCTGGCTTTGACGCTTCTCGGCGATCTGATCTTCCTGGCCGCGGGCGGTTTACCTGCGCCGCCGCCAGAAGATGGCGGCGACCCGCTGCCGCCTGCGCCGGGCATTGCTGTTTTTAAGGAGTCGCGTATCCGTCACGAAGCGGAGAGCGCTGGCATTATCCACCTCAACGAACCCGCCCGTCTGGTGGTGTCGCCGGCCACCGGCGCCCTCTTTGCCCTCAAACTGGACACAGGCCAACTGCTCACCTGGGAAAAAGCCGCTTTGGACGACTGGCTGGCTTTGCCTGATCCTCCCCTCACGGGGCCAGACGATTTTCGCAGTCTGGAACTGAATACACCCTTTAACCAACCCGATGGCCCCGCTTTACGCGGCGCGTCCGTTTTGAATATCACGCTCGATGGTCGCTACGTCTTTGTCGTGGACGTCGCCAACAACCAGGTGCGCGTCGTCGAAGTCGCCACCATGACCGAACTGACGCCCCTGGACGCCGACCAGACGCCCGTGGCCGTTTTTACCAGCCGTGACAGCCAATACCTTTACCTGCTGTCTGCCGATGCCGATCACGCTTACCTTTCGCGCTACGCCCTGGATACCAGCCTCGGCTCCTTACAGTTGCGTCCCGATGGGCGCGGCGGCGTCTGGCTGACCACGCCGCAAGACCTGGCTATGGCGGCTAACGAACGCTGGGCTTATGTCCTGCAAACGTCCGCCGAAGGGCAGGCGCAGGTGCAAACGATTGACGTAGATGCTATCGCGGCTCCTGGCGATACCCCTGTTGCCGATCCGCTGGGGACGCGCGAGAACGTTTCCGGTCTGGCTCGCTACGAACGGCTGGCAGTGCAGGGGGGGCGGCTCTACGTCGCCGCGGACGATGAATCTGAAAACCAGCCTGTGCGCGGCCTGGTAGCTGTGCTCAATGTGGAAGAAGCCGCCTGCGACGATCTGTTCACCACTGTTCTGGAAGGCTGCCCCGCCTGCGGCGAAGAGGCTGAAGAGCATTGCGTTGTTCTGGCGCACGTTCCCAACTACCAACTGGGCGAACCGATCAAAGACGCGGAAGATGCGACAGAAGACGAAAACGCCATTGACAACCTCACCCACCGTCCGCTGGTGCCCAGCACCAACAACATCGTGGAAGTGATTCGCTGCATGTTGGAGACGCGCATGGCTGAAGGGCTGGTTGGGCCGCGCGGTCCGGCGGGCGAACCCGGTTTGCCGGGTGAACCAGGCGCACCAGGCGAACCGGGCGCGCCAGGCGAACCAGGTGCGCCGGGCGAACCGGGTGCGCCAGGTGCGCCGGGTGTGCGAGGCCCAGGTATCACGGAGGCGCAGGCGAACACGCTCCCTCCTGGGTCGGCAGCCACAGCCGCGTTGGTTCCTATTGCCGGCGACCCCGAAGGGGACCAACGGCTGGTGCTGGGCATTCCCCAGGGACTGCCTGGCGAGGGCGGCGATGAGGATTTAATTCGCATAGTCGCCTTAAGCTGGCGGCAAGATCGGCATATTCCCATATCCATGCCCCAGTTTATTGCGGAAATCTTTACCGACCCCCAATGGGACACGGGTGATCCCCGCGAACAAAACATGGGGTTTGTCATTGGTTTCGGCACCGCCGGGGGCGACCCGAAACCGGTACAAATGGCTTCGATTTTTCACGAAGACAAGCCGGGCGACCCGGCCACGCGCACGCGCAGCGAGATTTTCCAGCTTTACGTCCGCTACCGCGACCAGCGGGGGCTGTTGTGCGAATGCCTGATTCCGGGCGCAGTGCACCAGCCAGTGGAGTACGAAACCGATGGCAATGGCCTGATCACGGCGATTCGACCCCTGCAAAACGAAGAATTTGCCATAGGCGTGCGGCTGGTCTTCATTCCCGACGATGACCTGGTTCCCTGGGGCTTCCTGATGGAATTGGAAGACCCGTTCTTCCGCATCGTGTTCCGCTCGGATTTTGCTTTAGACGAAGAAGACCGCGCCATAGATGGTAACCACATTGGCGGGCGGCTGCCCACCGGCAACGGTCGCCAGGGCACGACGTTTGAAAGTTGGCTGACTGTTGGCGGGCAAGGCTAGGAGGCGGCAATGGCAAACAATGGCAATGGCCTGCTCAGGCCGAGATACGTTGAGCGGCAGCAGTTAGGGGCAGCCGACCTCAATTTAGGTCAAGATTATGCGCGTGAGCGGCTGCGCCGGCATAATCGCGCCCTGCATGGTTGGGGCGTGGTGTGCGGCGCGACGGTGAGCGGCATGGAGGGTTCCCCCTGGCAGGTGCAGGTGGCGCAGGGGTATGGCCTGACGCCGCACGGGGATGAGGTGGTCATTCCCGCCAACGCACCCTCCTTTGACATTCAGGCGGGTGTGGAAGCGTGTCTGGGCGCGCCCGATCCCTGCGCTGAACCCGGCGCGCCCGGCGCAGAACCTGTCCTTACCTGTGTCAATTTCATGGAAATGGAGCCAGACAGCGAAGGGCCTAATCCCGTTACCTACCAGGGAGCCGTCTTTACCGGCTGGCGCAGCGGCGTGCCCGTGCCCAATACGCGGATAGAGGGGTGGGGGGAATTCATTGGTTTCAACTGCTTCTTGCAAACAACGATAGCCTTACCCCAGGCTTCGTCAGCGGCGACGTTGACGCTGATGGGCGGCGCTGGGCCAGTGATGTTGGAAGCGTTTGATGTTGCCGGGGCGCTGGTAGATTCCGCTCAGACAAGCGGACAGGGCGGGCAGGCAGAGATGGTGCGGCTGGAAGGTGGGGGTATTACCAATATAACCATCACTGCGCCGCAGAATGAGACGCTGCTGCTGCAAATTTGCTGGGAAACGATGGCGGGCGACATCGTTTATCTGGTGGTTTATCCTGATGAAGAGTTGACGTGTGCGCAGCCGCTCGTGCCGGCAAAATGCGCCCCCCCCGGCAGCAGTTACGACTATACCCGCGTGCGCGAAGGCTACCGCCTGGAGATTGTTTGCTGCCTGCCTGAATCGCATCAGAGCCGCCTGGATTGTGAGCAGTTAGAGGCCATTGTCTGCGGTCAGACGCACGCTCCCTGCCCTCCCACGCCAGATGCAGATGACAATGGGCTGGTGTTGGCCGCGATCACCGTTGGCAGCGAGGGCATTGAAGCCATTGACGATTGGACAGACCGCCGCCGGCTGCTTAGCGGCTGGATATTGCAAGAGTACGTGCGCTGCCACTGCCAGGAAGCGCCCCCGCCTCCTGGACAGATTGACGCCATCCAGCCGGCGCAGGTTGAAGGCGACCGCCAGGAGCCAATCACCTACGAAAATGTGCGCATCTTCGGGCAGGGATTGGCAGGCGCGATGGAAGTCGCCTTCCTCGGCGGCGGCGTTACCGCCAACATTGTGTCCAGCAGCCCCACGGAGATTACGCTCCTGCTCACCGTTTTCCCGCTGCCACAACCCATCCAGCTTCCTTTTCTGGTGCTATTCGCCGATGGTCGCCCCACCCTGAACAGCGCCGATTTCAACGTATTCCTCTTCGTCACCCTGCCGCAGCA
>CAYQYJ010000214.1:3734-4893 GCA_964421605.1 uncultured Ardenticatenaceae bacterium
ACAGGCATTTTACCGACAGGTATCCTGCCAACAGGCATCCTCCCCACCGGGATTATTGGCACGCGCCCCCCGTTGGAATTTGGCTTTGATCCGCAGGAGTTTGACCTGGTGGCGGGCGCTATGCGTCCGGTGGAGGACGTGATCGGCGTGGGCGAGGTGCGCGGCGGCAGGCTGCGCCAGAACGGTATCACCAGTGTCCTGGAGTTCGCCGCCCTGCCCGTGGATCGCGCCGCCCAAATCCTGGGCATTTCTGAAGTGCGCGTGGCGGAGTTAAAGAACAACGCCATAGGTATGATGAGGCGGGGGTAATGCACATCAGCGTGATTCTGCCGGCACACAACGAAGGCCAGAACCTGGTAGACACTGTGGGCTACGTGCTGCAAAATAGCGGCGACGTAGACCTGGAAGTGATCATTGTAGATGATGGTTCGGACGATGGCAGCCCGGCAGCCGCCCTGGCCCGTTACGGCCCCGCGCCGCTGCGAGTGGCGCGGGGCGCAGGGCTGGGCATAGCCAGGGCGCGCAACCTGGGTGCGGCCCAGGCGTTGGGCCAGGTGTTGGTTTTCCTGGATGCCCATTGTTATGCGCCGCCGGGGTGGTTGTTGCCGCTGGCGGCGGCCGCGGATAGGGCGGGCGTGGGGATGGTAGGCCCGGTTTTTGCCGGCATTCACGAAATCACTACCCGCGCCTGCGGCATCGCCTGGCAAGACGCCAGCCTGGAAAACGTCTGGCTGCCCCCACCCGCCGCCGTCGCCGAAGTTCCCTTCCACATTGGCGCCTGCCAGGCGATGCCCGCCGCTGTCTTTCGGGAGGTGGGGGGGTACGATGCCGGCATGACCCGCTGGGGCAGCGAAGACATTGAACTCTGCCTGCGCCTTTGGCTATACGGCTACCGCGTCCTGGCCCAACCGGACAGCCTCGTCTTCCACCTCTTCCGCCCGCGCCATCCCTACGCCGTAGACGTGAGCCAGGCGCTCTACAACAAACTGCGGCTGGCATTAAGCCACTTTGACGAAGCGCGGCTGGCGCGGGCGCTGCGCCCCATGCAAGCTTATCCTGAATTCAGCCGCAGCCTGGCGCGCGCCTTTCTGGACGACACCCTGTCCCACCGCGCCTGCCTCTTCGCCCGCCGCCAGCGCGACATGGACTGGTTCTGCCG
>CAYQYJ010000214.1:4993-6580 GCA_964421605.1 uncultured Ardenticatenaceae bacterium
GTATGCCCGCCCAAACAGCCCCAACAAGGGTATGTTCGCCCAGACAGTCCCAACGGGGGATTTGGGGCGCGCAAGCGCCCCAAATCCCCCCTAAAAAAGGTGTCAGCCCCGCCGCAGGCGGGGCTGACACCCCAGATAACGCGAAAGCCGCCCAGGGCGCAAACAAATTCGTCCAATTCGTGAAATCCGTGGCAAAAAATCCCCATGCTCACCATTGACAGGCTCACGGCGCACTACTTTTTGCCGGCAGGAACCCCCGACACACACAGCATCCAACAGCGGTTGGACGCCCTGGTCTGGCAGCGCCTGCCCGCCGAACTCAACGGTCGCCTGCAGCCCCCCGCCCGCGACCAGACCGCCGTCTACCGCATTCGCCATCTGGAACTTAATTTGTGGGTGGACGTTGCCGGCATGAGCGACGCCGACATTGCCCGTCGCTGGAGCCAACTCTTGCTGCGCGCCGTCTCCCGCGCCCTGCTGGTGGGCGCAGATACCGAAGTCGTCCGCTTTGACGACCCCGCCCATTTTCTGGCAGCCTTCTGCGCCGACCTGCTGGCTGGACGCGCCTGGTCGGTGGATAAAGGTTGGGTATACGCCGAATTTGCCCCCCTACGCGGGCTGGCTGTGGGGCAGGCAGTCGCCTACCTGCTGGGCGCGCGCCCCGAACTGCTGCTGCCCGTAGCCCGCCGTTTGCAGCAATCCCGCCAGCTAGAACCGCTGCTGCGGCAGATGACGCGCGCCGACGTGGCTCTGCTGTGGCAGGCGTTGGGCTGGGGCGAACCGGAGGGCATAGCCAGCGCCGCCCAACTCGACGTCCTCCTGCCGCGCCTGCGCCCTGTGCCCCTGGAACGCGGCGGCCGGGACGCCCTGGCGCGCAATCTGCTGCGCCTTTTTCTGGCTGCCGCCATACCCCAGCCAGAGTTAGCGGCGCAGAGTTGGGTAGCCGCCGTTTCCACCCACCTGGCCTGGCTGCACCAGTTGTGGACGGCGCGGCCCGCGCCTTTTTTGTGGCAGGCGTTGGCGGCGGGGGAGATTGCCGGCATTGCCCCCCTCCAACCCTTGCTTGACTCCCTGGACAGCGACCTGGACGCGCCGCGCCGCTGGCTGCAAATAGCCATGAGTAACCGCCAGGGGCGCGCTTACGTGGCGCGGCTGGCGCAAAACAGGCAACAGATAACAGATAACAGGCAGCCGTCAACGGATATGACCCGCTCCCTGGCAACCTCGTTTGCGGGATTGGCGCTGCTGCTGCCATTCGTGCGGGAGTTGGGCTGGCACGAACTGTTAGACAGCGCGGGGCTTTACCAACTCCTGCTGCGGCTGGTGGGGCGCGATCATGTCCCCCTGGCCTGGGGAGATGGGGCGGCGGCGTGGCTGGCGGGCGTGCCCGATCACCTGGCGGAACAGGCGCGCGCCCAACGCATTCCCTGGCCCGACCTGGCGGCGTGGGCAGACATAACCGAACTCCAGACAACGGCGGATGAAGCCGCCATGTTGGGCGACTGGCCCGGCAGCGGCGCCGCCCTGCTGCTGCTGCGTCGCTTTGCCGCCGGTTTGCGCGGCTTTGCCGGCAGTTCCCCCGCCACC
>CAYQYJ010000215.1:0-3954 GCA_964421605.1 uncultured Ardenticatenaceae bacterium
GAGTCCCCAATCTTCCCAGACAGCCTGTTCCAGCGGACGGTAAGCGGTCAGCGCGGTCAGAGACTGGGCATCCGTCAAGGGGTCAGCCTGCAGTGTGGTCAGGGGCGTGTCTAGAACCACTGTTCGGCCATCAGCCAGGCGGTAGCAGGGCGAATGACCATCCCCAGAAACTGGCAGCGCCAGCAGCCATGTTCCAACGGGCAGGGTTAGCATCTCACCCCGCAGACGAAAAGCATAGCGGGTATGTATCTCCCAATGGCTGAGGCAACGCGCCGGTAAAGGTTGCCGCAGAATGTAGGCACAAATGGACATGGGGACCTCCTAAATAGATGAGGGAACTGCGACAGTGCCAGCGCCGCCCAGGGGACTATGGATAAAAACGGAGCGCCGGCTTCCAGCCGGCTCTTGCCAGCAAGGATGTGGCGCTCCATGCTCGAAGGGGGGTATGGTCATCATCGTCCGTTGGGGGAAGACGTCTGACCGCCTGGCGCAGCGGCAGTCGTCAGATCTTCTACTTCAATAATGGGCAAGCCGAAAAACGCGCCCGTGGGACCGTTGCCACGGGCGCGGGCAATTTCGTCTTCAACGTTTGCCCACAACGACTGCCACATGCGTTCCAGGGCGATATGCAGATCCGTGGGACTGCCGGCAACGTGGCGTAAGTCCGCCCAGTCGGTGTAACCAGGGGTGATGGATTGATAGTTCCCCAGATTCACGCGGTAGACCAGGCTGACGCTAACAGTACGTACAAAGATGGGATCTTCACGTCCGTCAAGCGGGGGCTGCAAGCTCAGAAGAACGACCTCCTTATTGCCCTGAAATCGTTGTCGCTGCGCCCGCACATTTTCACGCGCCATCTGCCGCACCCGTTCACGCGCATGGTGGAGGTCAAAGGCGCTGCCCTCAGGAACACTGGTCTTCACCCAGATAGTGATAGCCGGGTTCAGGGACTCAAAATTGCCGAGGTTGAACTTGCGATCATAGGTAACGGAAAACCCTTTGATTTGTACCGGCTCTTCTAACGGGTGCATAAGCTCGCTATGCATATCCGCTTCGACCAGGTGTCCGTTTCCGTTCAGGTAGGGATTCATAATGGCTTCTCCTTCAGTTCGTGGCATTCGTGGCAGATTTTGTATCTACTGAATCTCCTCAATTCGCCACGGCTTTTCCTGACAAGTGACAAACTGCAGGCTATGTCCGTTCACAGGCAAGCTAAACGGCCCGCGCCGCGCTCGCTGCCATTCGGCGTGCGCCCAAATGAACAGGGTAAATAACTGCGCCTCGCTCAGATCGCCCACCTGGGTATCCAACTGGTGGCTGAACCAGTTGCTATAGTTTTCATTTACCCCCATCGGGCGACCTGTGAGAAACTCGAAGGCGCTGCGGTCGCTGCCCTGGCGGTTAGCGTCTTTGATCAGGTGCAATATTTGCTGCTGCAGCCACTCACGTGGTATCTGGGGCGGATGGGGATGTGGGGGTATCAACTCAGACCACGATTGGTCAGGAGCAAATTGCCGGCACACAGGCACTCGCAGCGCATTCCCGCCATCCGGCTCTAACACCAGGAAGGCAACATTACGTAACCGTCCTGCCCAGGCGCAGTGGGGCACGGATTCGTCTTTGGTGGGGCTGCTGTCCAGGCGATGCCGGCAGCGGCCGCAAGGCGTGGCAAAGGGATGGGTAACCAACAACTGCTCATGTCGCCGCATAAAGTCAGCAATATACGCCCGTTGTTTGACAATAGGCGAACCCTGTACCGGAATGGTCGAGGAAGATACCAGACTTTCCCCTCCCATTTTCTGCCCTACACCATCTTCCTTCCCCTCTTCTCCCTTCCGCCTTCCATCTTCTTCCTTCTGCCTTCCATCTTCTTCCTTTTCTCTGCCTGCCTGCGCCTGCCATGCTTCAAACAGCGCTTCATAGCTCTTGACCCGGTACTCACCCCCTTCGTTGGCAACGCCGGGATGCTGGTTCCAATCCCAGGGGACCCGACAATCAAACGAGTCGGATTCAGCCAGCCCGTGAATACAACGCTTAGCGGTCTCGCCAACCCGACAAGGCATGCCCAATGGCCCACCTTGACCTTGTGACAGGTCGGAGCGAAGTGGCTGCCGGGGCAGTTGAGCAATGGGGCAGGTTTCGCAGGCGACTTCGGGAATGAGGTATTCGACTACCGCCGCCCAGTTAATGCCGGCACTCCCAAAGTAAGTATCGCCGCCTAAAGCCTGAAACCACAGCGTCAACGTCTCTTTGTTACGCCACGGTTCATCGTGCAAATGGCGGTAGATAAGCATCGCCGCCGCTGCATACGCATCTTCGGGATACGCTTCCACTACCTGCCCCCACAACCGCACCAGAGCGCGGGCAATATTCCGTTGCGATTGGTGCTTGACCATTAGCGGCGCTTGCAGGCCGGGCCATTTCTTGAGAGACGACGCACATTCCTTGATAGCCCTGGCTGTCAATTTGCCCGGTTCATTGGCAAGGATAAAAATAGCCAATCCTGTACGTCTGGGTTCAGGCAGTTCGGCGACAACTGTAGCCACGCTCATCGGCAGTTCGCCCGCAGCAATGCGCTGCGCCAGATCCGCGGGGATAGCCGTCAGCGCCAGGTGGTTGCGCACATATTGCAAGTGCTGTCCGCTATTGCGCGCGATCTCTTCCGGCGTTGCGCCTGCTTCCATCGCCTGTCGAAAACTGTGCGCGATACCCAGGGCGTCTGGTTTTTCGCCGCCGTAATTGGCCGCTTGCAGCGCCAGAATTTGCGCTTTAGCGCCGCCCTCAAAAGTGACAAACTCGACTACTTCATCGCCATATTTGACCAGCAAAGAGGCTATGACCTTTTCCAGTGAGCCAAGCGATTCGACCAGTGCCGTGAGCATCGTTCGCACTGTCTCAATGGTAATTTCCGTGTCTGGCTGCTCTCGCGCCCAATCGCGCAAAGCCAGAGCTAGCAGTTGGCCCATCTGGCGACGATGACCGCTGACGATGTAGTAGGCTTCCCCATTAGGCGAAGCAACTATTGCCTGCCAGTTGTCCAGCCCACGCTCGTATATCTGCAAGGTTAACGCAGCCAGCGCTTCCAGGTCATAGGCTGTTCGCATTTGCGCCGGGTGAGGTTTCAACAGTTTGATAGCGGTTGTTGGCATGGGATATTCTCCTTGCGAGTCATCGTTCTGGAAAAATGGCGCGCCCGCGATTTCTTAATCGCGCAGCATCCTTGCCGGCAAGGGCTAGCTAGAAGCCAGCGTGCCACTTTTATCCACCGTGGCGCCCCCCGCGCATGAATGCAAAACATCAATCCCCCTTAATATTCCTCTGGCAGGAGAATTGTCGTCGTAGACCGGTCGGCTTCCGTGATAATCCAGATGCGCTCTGTTTCTCCGTTTTGGCTGGGCGCTTCATATGCGGAGAGGATGCGATGGCCTTCGCGAACCGCAGTATCATTCTGCCGCCGGTCAAAAGTATCCAACGCGCCCCAGTCGCCAGCAGCATGGCGAGCCAGGTAGGGATTGAAGTCTACTTCCAGGGCAGCCGCGCCGGGTGTCATGACGACATGACCCAGAGGAAAAAGGGTTTTCTGCTTCTGCTGACGCTGGTCAGCGTCGTGCTGGTCAGCGCCGCGCTGATCAGCGCCCGTCTCCTCAGCCAGACATACTAATAGGAAGGGGGCTCCCACGCTGTCTTGCCGCAACTGTGCCTTGAATCGCCAATAACGTCGCTGCCCAAGGCCGCGAATGATAACCGTGAAGTGGCGTTCGGTGGCATTGACATCCTTCCCCCCAGCAATGCACATGCCCAGGATGTCGTGCCAGATACCTTTGTAGTCGTTGAGCCAGGGAGATTGCACCGCCCGATGTAGTAGCGCTATGACGCCCTCGGAGGCAGTGACCGGGATGTTGAAATGCTGCCGCGTCACCTCATCCAGCCCTAACTGGCTCAGCCGGGCATCAA
>CAYQYJ010000215.1:4054-6580 GCA_964421605.1 uncultured Ardenticatenaceae bacterium
ATTTGTTGTTGTAGGTTTTCCATTGAATGCTCCCACAAAGGATAAAAGGACACGCCCCGCCCACCCTATTTGCCAGGAGGGGCGGGTAGCCAGGCGAGGGATAGGATTCTCACGCCATGTGCCGCGTTAGCGGTTGGGTTCTGTCACCAGCGGTGTTGGCCGTACAGATTTCACCTTATCTTCACGAATCAGAACACCTGTTGGCAGGGCGCCATGCTATAATCCCGCTCTTGAATAGAACATTAGTTCTGTCTCCAGTTCCGAGAAATGACCCATGCCCGCCCACCGGAAGCCTGACCCGCAAAAAATCATCGCGGCGCTGCAGCAGCAGTGGGGGCAGGTCGTTATTCGCCGCGGCGCGCAGCCCCTTCAACCTGCCGTTATCTCCACCAGTTTCCCAGAGTTGGATGCGGCGTTGGGGATTGCCGGCATTCCCCGCGCCCACCTCACCGAAATCTACGGCGCTCCCACCTCCGGCATGGGCACCCTGGCCCTCAAAGTCGTGGCGGCGGCGCAGCAGCAGGGGGGCGCTGCCGTCTACATAGACAGCGACCGCACCTTCGACCCCGACTACGCCGCCCGCTGTGGCGTCCGCCTGGATCGCCTGGTCATCGTTCGTCCCTATACCCTGGTACAGGCCTGGCAGATGCTGCCCGACTTCTTCACCACGGATGGGCCTGGCGTACTTATCTGGCACACGGCCCTGGCGCGGCTGCAAGAACCTGCTGTCGCCCGGCAACTGTCCTCTACCGCCCATCGCCTGCCTGTCCCTTTGCGCCACTCCGCTTGCGCCTTCATTTGCCTTTCCTCCCTCGCCGCCCCCGACCTTCTCTCCCCCTCGCCGCTGACGCCATTGGCGGCCCTGCGGCTGCAATTGCAGCAAGAACGCTGGCTCTACCGCCAGGGAGACATTCGCGGCTACACGGCTCAGGTGCGTATCCTCAGCAGCCAATTCGGTCCCGCCGGGCGACAGGTACGCATTGCCATCACCTTCAACGGCACAGTTGCCGGCAGCGGCCTCCCCGGAGATCCGCCGCCGTGATTGCCTGCCTCACCATCCCCTACCTGGCGGCGGCAGTCGCGCGACGCGACGACGCGGCGCTGGCGCAGACCCCCCTGGTCATTGGCGGCGCAGCCTGGGAACCGCGCCCCCTCTACGCCTACTCGCGGGAGGCGCGACAGCATGGCGTGCGTCCAGGGATGCTGCTGCGCCAGGCGGCCCTTCTCTATCCGCCTTCCCATTTCCTGCCCGATGACCCACCCGGCTACCGCCGCGCCGCCGCCGAAGCCGCCGCCCTGCTGGTCGGGTTCGCCCCCCGCCTGGTCGCCGAACCCGCCTGGGAACCGCCTGCTCCCAGACAACCTTTCCCCAGCAGCAACCTCTCCCTCCCCGCCCGCTACTACCTGGACCTGGAAGGGCTGCCGCTGCCAGAAGCGCTCCCCCTGGCGCAGGAGATAGGGCGCTGCCTGCGAGCGCAAACGCGCCTGGAGCCAGCTATTGGCCTGGCAGAGCATAAATTCGCCGCCCAGGTGGCTGCTGCCTACACCCGCCCCAACCATATCCACCCCATTCCTCCGGCCGCGGCGGCGGCCTATCTCGCCCCGCGACCTCTCAGTCTGCTGCCGCTGCCGCCGGAAACCGCCCGCCGCCTGCGCCTGTTGGGCATCCACACCCTGGGGCAGTTCCTGCGCCTGCCGTTGGCAGCGCTGCTGACCCAGTGCGGCCCGGACATTCGCCCCCTTTATGAACTGGCGCACGGCGCGGAAGCTGCCCCTCTGCCATCCCTTCCGCCTGCTCCCACAGCCACGGCTGCCCGCCGCTTTGACGCTCCCATTGCCAATGCCGTTACGCTGGCGGCGGCGCTGGCGCAGATGGGGACGGAACTGGCAGCGCAGTTGCACGCCTCCGCCCAGATTGGTGGACGGGTGCGCATCCAGTGGGAACAGGAACGGGGCGCGGGTGGAGAACATGACATCGCCCTACGCCAGCCCACTGCCGACCCTGACCGCCTTACACTCTGTCTGCAAGAGTGGCTGGCGCAGGCCCATTTGCGCTGTGGCCTCACGGCCATTCGTGTCACCGTCTCCCACCTGACGCCTGCCCGCGCCCGCCAGTTGTCGCTCTTTCATCAACCATCGCCGGGAGACCTGGCTACCCTTGTTGCCCGTTTGCAGGCCCGCTTTGGCGCAGCGTTGTTTATTCAGGCCAGCCTGCCCGCGCCGGCCCATCCGCTGCTGGAACAGCGCAGCGCCTGGCGCGTCATCCCCTGAAGCTTGTATGACCCGCTTCTGGCCCGATGGTCTGGCGATTGAGGTAGACGCAGCCAACGGCGCGCCGCCTGGTCACTTCATCTGGGAGGGGCGCAGGCACCAGGTAACGTACATCGCCCGCCGCTGGCGCGTGGATGTGGGCTGGTGGCGCAACCGCATCTGGCGCGCCTATTACAAGCTCAGCACAGACACGGGGCTGCTGGTCATCCTCTTCCAGGACTTGACCACAGGCGACTGGTATTTGCAGCGCTTGTA
>CAYQYJ010000216.1:0-6551 GCA_964421605.1 uncultured Ardenticatenaceae bacterium
AAGGGTTGGTATAGCTGATGGGGTTGGTAACGAATGATGGCTTCTTGCACGATGGGGGAGGTGACGCCATCTTCGATGATGACGGAGATAGGCAAGTTCAAGGGTTGGATGCCGGGCGGAGGAGCCACGCTGAGCGACATTTGCAGCGCCGCGCCAGGCGATAACGCGCCTACCCACACAAACTGCTGCTGACCGACGGTGATGGGCTGTTGTTGGTTACTGTGTAAGGTAGCCGTCAGCGGGAACAGGGGGGGCGGCAGCATCAGGGTGACCGTGATGGGCGCTGCCGTGGCTATGTTGGGGGCGTGGAGTTCCAGATTGACGTTGACGGGATAGGTGGGGCGTGGGGCAGCAGGGGATGTGGTCAGCGTGACCTGGCTGTAGTCGGGCACGTCTATCCAGGTAGTTACGTCGCGTTGGAAGGTCAGGGCGTGCCTGTCGGGAGCTGCCAGTTCATGATAATGAATGGAAACGGGGTTCACCAGGGCAATGCCGGCAGCCACATCCGCCGAAATCATAGCCCGATAGCGAATAACCTGGACACTGCCGCCGGGCATGGCCCCCTGCCAGCGGATTTCATGAGCAGCGGCGTCGTAAACAGCCCCCTGGCTCAGGCTGTTCATGTCTGGCGTTAACTCTGCCGGCAGCGAATTCGTGATATTGACCTGATACGTAAAGCCGAGGGGCAAGGTGCGCAGCGTCAAGGTGTATGTTTGCCACGCGCCGGCTGTGTTCACGCGGGCGCTGCTGGCGAAGGTCGAATCTCCTAAATCGCTGAGCCAGCCCACAATGCGGTTCATTGCCGGGCCCTGGGCGGCTTCGGGCAGCGTCTCAAAAGGCAGCCCCCAGAAAACCGTGCGCCAATCTGCGCCTTGATTGGCGATGCCGCCGGGCATACCGCTGTTGTGCCAGAAGTGGACGTTGGCGGAAGATGCCGGCATCACCCCATCCCCAAAATTTTGATATGGGCCAAAGTCCAGGGGCCAGGATAGGGCTGTGCCAGACACATCGCCCAAGAACTGATTTTGCCCACCGGCAAATACGAGTGTGGGCGTAATGGATTCCTGATACGCCGTGATGCCCAGGAAATCCCGCGTTAGCGCGTCGTGCAAATGGTAATATACATAATCCTGGCTGCTCAAGAAGAGCCGCCCTCCCTGTTCCAGGTATGCCTGCAAAGCCTCCATCTCCGCCGTCGTAATGGGGCGATACCAGTCATATCCCGTAAACCAGATCACAATGTCATACGCCGACAGCACTTCTTTCGATGGGCTGCCACGCACGTTATTGTCCCAGCCAATGTCCCAGGTATCGTACGGCACATTTAGCCCGTCCAGGGCATTGCGATAGACCATTTCGCGGTTATACCAGCGATCATCATCCACCAACAGGACGTGCGCGGGCGTTTGCAGCGTCAGGCGCAGCGTGGAAAAGGCGGAGACGTTGCTTTGGGACGTGGCGGTCATGACCACTGTATGACCAGTACGAGGCGGCAGCGGGGCGGGAACAGTGACGGTAAAGGACGCCTGGTCTGCCTGGCAGGGCCCTATCGTCAGGCTGGGCGTGATCAGGCTGCTGTTCCAGCCGCCGCCATCCAGCGTCAGGTTAAAGGTATCGGTGATCAGTTCGCTGCGGTTGCGCAACTGCACCGTATACGTCAGCGTTACGCCTGGCGGCGCCAGATCGTCCAACGAGTCGGCTTCAAACTGGACGCCCGTCGCCGCTGGCGGCAGTTCCATCGTTTCCAGACTGCGCCGCAGCAGTTCAGCGCGCACGGCGGCGCTGTTGACGCCTTCCAAACCGAAGCCCAGATAAATGAGGCTGTAGTCCTGGCAGAAGCCAGCGCGAATGGCTGCCGCCTGCCCATCGCTGTAAAACATAATAGCTTCACTGCGCCCCAGAGTGCGCGGCGTGACCCAATCGGGCGTTTCTTGATTATCGGCGCTTTGGGAGCCATTAAGCTGAAAGAGCACAGAGGCAAATGGACTGCCGGCTGCGCCGTTGACCTGGAAAGGCGCAGCCGCTACGCCGCCATAGCGAGCCGCCACGCCGTCGGCGAACCAGGGTTCGGCGTCGTAGCCCACGGCGTCATTCCAGGCTACATCTTGCCCGCTAATGAATAGCTGTCCCCCTTGCTGCAAATATGCGTACAGGTCGGCGCTGCCGTTGGACAGCAGTCCGGGGGCGTCATAAGGAGCGGTCCACACCACGGCGTCATATGCCAGCAGGTCTGCCAGCGTGGGCGCGTCCTGGTAGGGATCATGCACAGACCATAGATCATAGCTGAACCCGTTGTCTGCCATGGCCTGCTCATAGTAGCTGACTTGTGACTCGTAATACCAGGGGCCGCTGTCTACCAGTAGTAGTTTGCTCATGGGCGGCAGGTCTACATTCACGGTTTGCACCGCGCCCAGAGCAACGGTCAGAGGGATTTGCAACTGTTGGTAGCCGGCAGTGGCTACGCTCATCATATAGGTTCCAGGCAGGAGTTCTAACTCGTAGCCGCCATCTGCGCCGCTGCTGGCGGCGAGAGGGGTGTCCGAGATGCGAATGCGCGCGCCGGCGATGGGCGTATGGGTATCGGCGCTTTGGATGATGCCGGCAATGCGCCCCATAGGACGGCGCGCCAGATTGATCTGTACCGTACTGGTGTAGCCATCTACCACAATAACCGTGCGGTTAAACAGGTGATGCCCATAAATATCTACTGTAACCTGGTAACTACCTGCCCGCAATGGCGCCGTGAACTGCCCGGCGGCGTCGGTTACGTAAGGCAGCGATTGCCCCGCGGACGTGGTAATGGTGATGGGTGTATTAGCCAGCGGTTGCCCCTGGCTGCGCACGACGGCGGCAACCACGCCCACGTTCAGGCGCGCGGCGACGGCGGCGTAGCTGTCCAACAAGCCATAGCCGCTGTCCATGTTAGGGGATTGCGGCGACAGCGGGCGCGCCGTTTGCGTCAACACTTGCATCAGCGCCAGGGGCGTAAGCGCGGGGTCGGCTTCCAACACTAGAGCCGCTGCGCCGCTAACATGCGGCGCAGCCATGGAGGTGCCCAGGTTTAAGCCATAGACCCCGCCAGGCAGGCTGGAAAGGATGTTGACGCCTGGGGCTACCAGAGTAGGCTTGGTCTGGTCCGTGATGGGGGATTCGCCGCGCGAGGAAAACCAGGCCACGCGGTCGTCCGGCTCGCTGGCGCCTACTGCCAATGTGTCCGGGTAGCTGGCGGGGGCGGTGATGGTGTCGGGGAAAGAGCCAGAATTGCCGGCGGCAAAGACGGGCAGAATGCCGGCATCACGCAGCATTTGCACATCCGGCATAAACTGTAAATCCATTGGCGCGCCCCCCCAGGAGCCGTTGACCACATCGGGCGCCAGCGCCGGATTGCCGCCCGGCGCCAGCAACCATTGAAAGCCCAGATGGATGTCGCTGTCCGTACCAAAGCCGGCCGCGTTAAACACGCGCACCCCAACCCATTCCGCCCCAGGCGCGACGCCCAGGCCTTCACCACCCACGGCAGTGCCGGCAACGTGCGTGCCATGCCCATAGGGATCAAACGGTGTGGGGCTGCCCTCAATGGCGTCGTACCAGCTACTCGCATGGTTGCCGCTGCGTCCGCGATAATTGTCGCTCAGGGCTGGATGTGTCCAATCCACGCCGCTGTCCATAATTGCCACCGTCACGCCGCTGCCATTGATGCCTAACCCATGCCAGGCCAGCGGCGCGCGCACCTGATCAATGCCCCAACTGCCGGCAGCCGTATTCACGATGGCGCTTTCTGTCAGAGGTAGCCAATCATTAGGGCGCAAATATTGGCGGCTGGCGTCCAGGGTGACAGCCGCCACGTCCGCGCGGGCTGCCATTTCGGACACCAGGGCGGCGCTGCTGCGTACGGCTACAGCGTTAATAATCCACAGCGGCTGCACGCTGACGACGCCAGCGCGATCTGCCAGCGCTGCCAGCAAACCGGCTTGCGCAGTTTGCGCTGTTGTTTGCAGGGCAGTTACGAGCGCCTGACGGCGCTGCAGCGGCGACGATAGACGGTGGGCGATGTTCAGGTCTGCCTGTGCGCGCAGGTGAATAATGTAACTGACGGGGGCGTCTGGCGGCAGGGCCGCCACTGCTTCCGCCAGCGGCGCGTCCAGCTTCTCCAAGGGGATTGCCGCATCAGGTTCAGATGCCGCCGCGGAAAGATTATGCCAGACTAACAGCAGGAATGCCGGCAGCAAGAGTCCAGTCAGCAAAGCCAGGAAGCGTTTTTTCATGAGTAGTTGTTGCCCAACAGGTTCGCGATCAATCGAGGTTCACGCAGCCATTATAACAAGTAAAAACCAGATGCCATAATGAAATAACCGATATGGCGTAAAATAGCTATCAAACGATAGTCCTGTTGTTTTGCGAGCGGCTTATTTCGCATTACAATCCCGCAGCACTGCCGTACAATGCGTTTATCCCTGCCGGCTGGAAGCCGGCGTTCCAGATGAGCAGGTTTGAAGGAAGGTATTCTGGTGACCGAGCTACACCCCGCTTTTGATTGGCAAGAAATCGCCCAACTGGCTCTGGCGTCGCGCCTGATGGATGAGTTAGAAGAGAATGAACTGCACCCGCAGGGATTGGTAACCTATCAATTTTCGGCGCGTGGGCATGAATTGGGGCAATTGTTGCTGTCCCAACTGCTAACGCATCCGTTTGACGCCGCCAGCGTCTATTATCGCTCGCGTCCGTTCATGTTGGGGTGTGGGCTGACGTTGGAAGAGGCGCTGGCGTCCGATATGGCCCGCGTGGGCAGCGTCAGCGCCGGGCGAGATGTGGGGGTGGTGTTCAATTTGCCGCGGCAGGGGCGGGCGTTGGTGCTGCCAGCAGGCGGCGACGTGGGTTCGCAATATACGCCCGCTGCCGGCTGGGCGCAGGCGATTCAATACCGCCTGACGCAGTTGGGCGAGCAAAATATTGCCGGCAGCATTGCCGTTGTCTTTGGCGGCGATGGCTCCGTGGCTACCAATGGCTTCTGGTCGGCGCTGACGATGGCTACCACGCTGCGCCTGCCCTTGTTATTTGTGATTGAAGACAACGCCTACGCCATTTCCGTGACTGGGCCCCTGCAAACGCCAGGCGCGAATATTGCCGCGAATCTGGCTGCTTTTCAGGATTTGCGTATTTGGGACGGCAGCGGTACGCAGCCGGCGGAAACGGCGGCATTGGCGCACGACGCCGTGCAATACGTGCGCCAGGGGCTTGGCCCGGGGCTGCTGCGGCTGGCGGTTCCCCGCCTGTCAGGGCATTCCAGCGTGGACAACCAGGCGTATAAGCCGGAAGCGTTACGGCAGCGAGAGTGGCTGCGCGATCCGATTGCGGCGCTGCGAGCCTATCTGGTTCCCTCTCTATACAGCATGGCGGCCTGGGAACTGTTGGTGGAGGCGGCGCAGCAGCAGGTGTTGGCGGCGCGGGATAACGCCCTGCGGCAGCGCACGCCCGATCCGAATACGGTGACCCATTTCACCTTTGCCCAACTGCGCCAGCCGGCGGCAGTGGGCGGATTGGCGGCGGAGGGGTTAAAAATGCCGGCAGGAACCGACCACCCCCAGCCCACCGATCCCCGCCGCATCAACTTCGTGGAAGCCATCCGCCGCACGCTGGCGGTGGAACTGGCCGCCAATCCGCGCTGCCTCATTTTTGGCGAGGACGTGGGCGAGAAAGGGGGCGTGCACGCGGCTACGTTGGGGCTGCAAAAGGAGTTTGGCGCGGCGCGGGTGTTTGACACCAGCCTGTCGGAGGAGGGCATCATTGGCCGGGCGGTGGGCATGGCCATCGCCGGGCTGCTGCCTGTGCCCGAAATCCAGTTTCGCAAATACGCCGACCCGGCTACCGAGCAGTTGCACAATGCCGGCACGCTGCGCTGGCGCACCGCCAACCGCTTCGCCGCGCCCCTGGTCGTGCGCATCCCTGGCGGCTTTCGCAAAATTGGCGACCCCTGGCACAGCGTCACCAGCGAGATTGATTTCGCCCACGCCGTTGGCTGGAAAGTCGCCTTCCCTTCCAACGCCGAAGATGGCGTGGGGTTGCTGCGCACGGCGCTGCGCGGCGACGACCCCGTCATCTTCTTCGAACATCGCGCCGTGTTGGACGCCGGCTGGTCCCGCCGCCCCTATCCTGGGGACGACTTTATGCTCCCGTTTGGTCGCGGCAAGTTTGTCACCCAGGGCGGCTCGCTCACCGTCGTCACCTGGGGGGCTATGGTGGAGCGGTGCGAAGCGGCGGCGCAAGGGCTGGACGTAGCCGTGATTGACCTGCGCACCATTCAACCCTGGGATCAGGAGATGGTGCTGCAATCGGTGCGCGAAACGTCGAAATGTTTGATTGTGCACGAAGATATGCAGTTTGGCGGCTTTGGCGCGGAGATTGCCGCCACGATTGTGTCTGAAATCTTCATGGACCTGGACGCCCCCGTGCAGCGGTTGGCCCCGCCGCAAATACCCGTCCCGTTCAGCACTGACCTCATGGACGCCATGATCCCCCGCGTCAGCCAGATTCGGGAGCGCATGGAGTGGCTG
>CAYQYJ010000217.1:0-2624 GCA_964421605.1 uncultured Ardenticatenaceae bacterium
GGGTGGGGGTCGTGTACGTTGCGCAGCAGGAAGACGCGCTTGCCCAGGGCGGAAATCAAATGGTCATATTCCCGCCTGTCCAACGCGCCGCCGGACAGGGAAGCCAGACCATCGAGCAGGCGCTCCTTGTCCTGCTCCGTGCCCAGTTTGCCGATAAACCAACTGCCGGCATTGCTTAACCCCTTATAATCCACGTCTACCGGGTTTTGCGTCGCCAGCACCAGCCCCAAACCAAACGCCCGCGCCTGTTTCAGCAGGCGCAGCATCGGCTCCTTGGCTGGCGGATTGCCGACGGGCGGCAGGTAGCCAAAAATCTCGTCAAAGTAGACCAGCGCCCGCAGCGCGGTTGTGCCCTGCTGGGCGCGCATCCAGGACTCAATGGCGCTAAAGAGCAGGGTGACAAAGAACATGCGCTCCTGATCGGTGAGGTGGGCAATGTAGAAGATGGCGTGACGCGGCTGTCCCTGCGGATCGTAAAGCAGTTGGCCCACATTGAGCGGCTCGCCCGTAATCCAGCTTTGAAAGGCGGGCGCAGCCAATATGCTGTTCAAATCCATCGCCAGACTGAAGCGATCTTTGTCCGGAAAGAAAAGGGAAATGTCAAAGACGCCCAGTTTGGCAAAAGGAGGATTTTGGGTTTGCAGGATGAGTTCAGGCAGGGTCAGGTCTTTGCTCTGACTCCAGGCGTGTTCGAAGATGTTGGTGAGCAGGATGTGTTCGCGGGAGCGAATGGGATCAATGTCTTTGAAGCCGACCAGACCGAGCAGGGCGGTGACCGTGCCGGCAATTTGCTCGCGCAGCGCTTCTTTGTGGTTTTCCCAGGGCAGATCAGGGGCGGCGAGAGAGGAGAGGATGCTGACGGGAATGCCGGCATCGGAACCCGGCGTATAGACGGCAAACTGCACCCCATCGCGCAGGCGGGCGATCCGTTCAGGCGTAATATCCCAATCCGCCAACCCCTTGCGCCACAGCGCGGCGGTATCCGCCGCCGCCTGTGCCACAGACTTGCCTTCCCGCCGCGCCAGGTCCGGGTTGATCCAGGGTTGGAAATCTGCCGGCAGCAGGTCCGGAAAATGGAGCAGCGCGTTGGTAATGTCCCCTTTGGGATCGATCATGATCGCCGGAATGCGATTCAGCGCGGCTTCTTCCAGCAAATCCAGGCAAAGACCTGTCTTGCCCGAACCCGTCATACCCACGACGACTGCGTGCGTGGTCAGGTCGTCCGGATCATACAGCAGCGGCACGTCAGTGCTTTGACCCGTAGCGGCTTCAACCAGCCGGCCCAGATAGAATTGTCCATTTGTGTCCATGAGTTTCCCCTCGTGCACATAAAGAGTAAAGTTAGGCAAAGTGTACGCTGATTGGGGCTACTTTTCAAATTGAGCCGTCTTCGGCGAGGGATGCCGCGCAATTGGCGAGTTGGGCGGGATTCCTCCCACTTCGACAAGCTCAGGGTTCGGAATGGCAAGGGAACCGTATAATATGTCATTTCGAGCCGTCTTCGGTGAGAAATCCTTCGCAAATAGCAAGAGTGGGATTCCTCGTTTCACTCGGAATGACAAGTGGTATCGGAATGACAACTGGTATCGGAATGACAACTGGCATTAGAATGACAAGTAGCATTGAAATGACAAGGCTGGCAAGTCAGGAAATTGGGTTAAAATAAGGGTTATGAACTCTTTACTCGATTCCCGTATTGTTCGTATGCCGTCTCTGGCGCAGGGGGAGTGGTTGAACAGCGCGCCCCTGACCAAAGAGCAACTGCGCGGTCAGGTGACGTTGGTGGATTTTTGGGATTACACCTGCGTCAACTGCCTGCGCACGCTGCCATACCTGAAAGCGTGGCATGAACGCTACGCTGATAAAGGCTTAACCGTGATTGGCGTCCACGCGCCTGAGTTCAAATTTGGGCGCGACCGCCAGCAACTTGAGGCGGCGCTGGCGGAATGGGAGCTGACTTATCCGGTTTTGCTGGACAATGCGTATGAGAACTGGCATCGCTTTGCCAATCGCGCCTGGCCCACGAAATACCTGATTGACGCCGATGGGTACATCCGTTATCAGCGGCAGGGGGAGGGGTATTATCAGGAGACGGAACGGGCTATTCAGGAATTATTGCGCCAACGGGATGCGTCGGTGTCGCTGCCGGCAATCATGCCCCTACTCCGTTCCGAAGACCAACCGGGCGCCGTCTGTTATCCCGCCACGCCTGAACTGCACACAGGCTCTACTATGGGGCTGTTTGGCGGCGTGCTGGGGAATCCCGAAGGGTATGTGTTGGAAACGCCCATCCTGTATCAACTGCCCCCCCGCGAAACCTGGCAGACAGGCTCCTTTTACCTCGACGGCTTCTGGCAGGCGCATTCCGAGTACATCTCCTTTGCTGGACAGGACAACGGCTGCCTGGAACTGCCCTACGCTGCCGTAGGCGTCAACGCCGTTCTCAGCCCCACCGGGGATGAGGTGGCGCTGCGGTTGGGGTTATTGCCGGCGCAAGAACGGCGCGTCCTGGTGAAACAGGATCGCCGCTGGCTGCATCCAGGCAATGCCGGGCGGGACGTGCAGATTGATGAGTATGGCATCAGCTACGTCAACGTCACCCGCCCCCGCCTGTATGAACTGGT
>CAYQYJ010000217.1:2724-6547 GCA_964421605.1 uncultured Ardenticatenaceae bacterium
AGCGGGGCGACCCGCTGGAGCGAGAGCGGCTGCGCCAGGCGCTAACGGCATCTGGCGCAGCCGTGGCTGCTTTGTTTGAACGAGGGGCGGCGGCAGGGAAGATCAAGGGGTTCGGGGGGAGCGTGCCGGCATTTCTCGGCTACCTCATTGCCCACGAATCCTACCACTTTGGCGAGATTGGCGTGGCCCTGCGTGAAGCAGGCTTTCCTCTCAGCCAGGAGATTGCCTATGGCCTGTGGGAGTGGCCCAAGAGATAAGGTCAACCCTTGCGGCGGAACGCCAGCGCGCCGTTGACCGCGTCCACTACAATCGTGTCTCCATCGGTAAACTCGCCTTGCAGAATTGCCAGCGCCAACGGGTCTGCCAGCAGCCGCTGCATGGTGCGCTTGATGGGGCGCGCGCCATAGGCCGGGTCGTATCCCTCATCTGCCAGGAACTGCCGCGCGGCGGGGGTCAATTCCAGGGATATGCGCCGCTCCGCCAGCAGCCGGCGCATCCGGTCTGCCTGAATCTCCACAATCTGCGCCAGGTCTTCCCGACTGAGAGCGTCGAACGTGATGATCTCATCCACGCGGTTAAGGAACTCGGGGCGGAAGGTGGCGCGTAGGGCAGCCATAGCCCGCGTGGGATCATAAGCGTCGCCCATTAAGAACTGGCTGCCAATGTTGCTGGTCATAATGACGACGGTGTTCTTGAAGTTGACCACGCGGCCATGTCCGTCCGTCAGGCGACCGTCGTCCAGCAATTGCAGTAGCGTGTTAAAGACGTCCGTGTGCGCTTTCTCAATTTCGTCGAACAGGACGACGGAGTAGGGACGGCGGCGCACCGCTTCTGTCAACTGGCCCCCTTCGTCGTAGCCGACGTAGCCCGGCGGCGCGCCAATCAAACGGCTGACGGTGTGCCGCTCCTGATATTCGCTCATGTCAATGCGCACCATAGCGTCTTCGTCATCAAAGAGGAACTCGGCTAACGCCCGCGCCAGTTCCGTTTTACCCACGCCCGTCGGCCCCAGGAAGATGAAGGAGCCAATGGGGCGCTGCCTGTCTTGCAGCCCGGCGCGGGCGCGGCGCACGGCGCTGCTGACGGCGCGAATGGCATCTTCCTGACCGATGACGCGGCGATGCAGCCGCTCTTCCATGCGCAGCAGCTTTTCGACTTCCCCTTCCAGCAGTTTGCTGACGGGGATACCTGTCCAACGGGAGACAATATCGGCGATGTCTTCGGCGTCTACTTCTTCTTTGAGCAGCGCGCCGCCGTGCTGCAATTCTTGCAGCCGCTGCTCCTGTTTACTAAGCTGCTGATCGAGTTCTACCAGCGTGCCATAGCGCAGGCGAGCCGCGGCAGCCAGGTCCATGTCTCGTTCCGCCTGCTCAATCTGGGTGCGGGTTTCGTCAATGCGGGCTTTGGTGGCACGAATGCCGGCAATGGCCGTCTTCTCTGTTTCCCACTGCCCCCGCAGCGCGTTGCCCCGCTCTTGCAGTTCCGCGATTTCCCCCTCAATGGCTGCCAGGCGGTCTTTCGACGCTTTGTCCCGCTCCTTGCGCAGCGATTCCCGTTCGATCTCCAATTGTAAAATCTGGCGGTCTACCTTATCCAGTTCCGCCGGCTTGGATTCAATCGCCATTTTCAAGCGGCTGGCGGCTTCGTCAATCAGGTCAATGGCTTTGTCCGGCAGTTGGCGGTCGGTGATGTAGCGGTGGGACAGGGTGGCGGCGGCGATGACGGCGCTGTCCTGAATACGCACGCCGTGATGCACCTCGTACCGCTCCTTTAAGCCGCGCAAAATAGAGATGGTGTCTTCTACCGACGGCTCATCCACAAAAACGGGTTGGAAACGACGCTCCAGGGCGGCGTCTTTTTCAATGTGTTTGCGGTATTCGTCCAGGGTAGTGGCGCCAATGGTGTGTAGTTCGCCCCGCGCCAGCATGGGCTTGAGCATGTTGCTGGCGTCCATACTGCCTTCGGCGGCGCCCGCGCCCACCATGGTGTGCAGTTCGTCAATGAAGAGGATAATGCGCCCTTCGCTGTCGGTGATTTCTTTGAGTACAGCCTTCAGCCGTTCTTCAAATTCGCCGCGATATTTGGCGCCAGCTACCAGACTGGAGAGGTCGAGGGCGATCAGGTCTTTGTTTTTCATGCTTTCGGGCACGTCGCCGTTGGCAATGCGCTGCGCCAGCCCTTCGACGATGGCTGTCTTGCCCACACCGGCTTCGCCAATGAGGACGGGGTTGTTTTTGGTGCGGCGGCTGAGCACCTGGGTGACGCGGCGGATCTCCTCGTCGCGGCCAATGACGGGGTCGAGTTTGCCCAGGCGAGCCATTTTGGTCAGGTCGCGACCATACTTCGCCAGAGCGTCATAAGTACCTTCGGGGTCCTGGCTGGTGACGCGCTGACCGCCGCGAATGGTGGAAAGGGCCTGGAGAACGTTGTCGAGGGTAATGCCGGCATCCGCCACCACCCCCAACGACCGCATCTCCCCAGCGGCGCTGACCAGCGCCAGGAAGAGATGCTCCGTGCTGACGTATTCATCCTTCAACCGCGCCGCTGCCGCCTCTGCCTCGCGGATAATCTGCGACAGTTCCCGCGACAGGCTCACCTGCGTGGTGGTTCCGTACGCCTGCGGCAGCCGCGTTAATGCCTGCTCCACCGCCGTCGCCAACTGGCGGGCATTAACGCCAATGCGGTTCACAAGCTGCGGCACAACGCCATCCTGTTGTCCCAACAACGCCGCCAGCAGGTGCAGTGGTTCAACCTGGCTGTGATGGCCCGCTTCCGCCAGATTTTGCGCTGCTAAAACTGCCTCTTGGGCGCGATGGGTGTACTTATTCAAATTCATCTTGTTTCTCCCTTGCATCGCAAATGACGTCAGGGCGCGCCAAAACGCGCCCCGCTGTACAACTTGAATAATAGGGAGCGCGCGTCAGAATCGCGTTGGCGAAGCGCAAGAAATACGTTAACGGACGTCAATTGCCGGCAGGCTGTCGCCTTTGCGGCCAGAACAGCGCACCCAGGAGCGCCAGCAAGATCAGACCCAGCCCAACGGCGGCCACGATCAGATAGTTGCGCAGGATCAGGTCTAGCAAACCAGGCAGGGCCGTCACCGCCAGGCTCAACAAGCGGGCGGACAGCGATTCGCTGGTGGGCGGCGCGGTTGCCAGTTGGTTCAATAGGGATTGGCGCACGAGCGCCAGCAGCGCGGCTGCCGGCAAAGCAGTCAGGAACAAAACACATCCGGGGCTGCTCAACCGCCCGAACCGGTAGCTAAAGACAATCAGCAGCAGTATCAACAGTAAATCCAGCAGCGCCAACCCTATCCAGACGGGGAGCAGTTGTTGATGGCTTTGGGCAGATAGCAAAGCCAGCGGGCCAATGCCCTCTTCGATACTTTGCCGCATTGCGGGATCGTCAGCCAGTTCCGCCAACCCGGCCGCTCCCTGATAATAGAGCGGCTCTGCCCACTGCCGGAAAAAGAACAATCGTACCTCACGCGGCGATAGACCAGCGATGTCCTCCGCGTGAATGGTAATGCGCAGCCCAGGAACAGGTTGGATTTCTCCCGTACTACTTGCCTGCAGTTGTTCTTGCATCAAGGCAATGTCGGCTTCGCTGTCCAGCCCTTCCGGACTAAAAGCGGAGGCTAACAGCAGCGTCAGGGCATTGATGCCCGGATCGGCTGCCGTTACCTGCCACAAATTAAACGCCAGAAACGTGATCGAAAGGGTGACAAACAAGAGCAGCCCAGTGACCCACTTGGCATCAACATGCCAGTAAGGTCGCCGGGGCGAATCGGTATGTATGCTCATAGCTGGCTCCTAAAAATAAT
>CAYQYJ010000218.1:0-6545 GCA_964421605.1 uncultured Ardenticatenaceae bacterium
ATTGTCGCCGTTGGAGGATTCTGATGTCTCTTCTCACCTTTCATCGCTTGACGCAATCATTTGGCGCGGTAGACATCTTTACAGGTTTATCAGCCAGCATCGCGCACCAGGCGCGCATTGGTCTGGTAGGTCCAAACGGCATTGGCAAAACGACCTTGCTGCGTATTCTGGCAGGACGGGCGCGGCCCATGGGCGGCAGCCTGCATCTGAGCCGCGGCGTGCGCCTGGGTTATTTGCGCCAGGAGGCGGAAAGCGCCTTTGCCGCCATGGACAATACGGTCTATGAGGAGATGTTGGCGGTTTTTGCCGGCATTCAAGAGCAAGCCGCCCAACTGCGCCAGATGGAAAACCGCATGAGCCAGGGAGATTTCTCCGCAGAACTTCTGGACAGCTACGGCTGCCTGCTGGAAGCGTTTGAGCTGGCTGGCGGCTACGACTATGAAATCCGTATTCAGCAGGCGCTAGCCGGTCTGGGCTTTGCCGCAGCGGACTGGCATCTGCCCCTGCGCCATTGCAGCGGCGGTCAAAAGACGCGCGCCTTGTTAGCCCGCTTGCTGCTGGAAGAGCCAGACCTGTTGATCCTGGACGAACCCACCAACCACCTGGACGTAACCGCCATAGAGTGGCTGGAAAACAAACTGCGCACCTGGACAGGCGCCATGCTCATTGTCAGCCATGATCGCTACTTTCTGGACAAGGTGGTCAACACCATCTGGGAGATGAGCCGGAATGGATTGGAAACGTATCGCGGCAATTACACCGCTTATTTACAGCAGCGTGAAGAACGGTGGAATTTGCGCGACGCCGAATTTATGGCTGTCAAAGAGCGCTTTCTGAAAGACCTGGATTTTGTCAAGCGCAATATCGCCCGCGACAGCACCACCGACCGCGCCAAGGGGCTGCTAGAGCGGCTGGTTCGTGAAGTGAAGGCAGTGGAAACAGGCGGCGCCGAGGCCTTAAACGTGAGTTGGTCTCGCTTCTCGGCAGAAATGGGCGTTTCGGGCGCGAATTGGACGGTGGCGGACGTGGAGCAGCATATTAAAGCGTTGGCGTCGCCCAATCCGCGCCATGCGCAACTGGTGATGCGGCTGCGCCCCAGCCACCGCAGCGGGCAGTTAGTGCTGCGCACCAAAGACCTGGTGGTCGGGTATCCAGGCAAGCCTTTGTTTGCGGCGCAGGACATTGAACTGCCGCGCCAGGCTTGCGCAGCTTTAATTGGGCCCAACGGCAGCGGCAAGTCCACGCTGCTGCGGACGCTGCAAGGCGAAATCGAACCGCTGACTGGGCGGCTGTGGTTGGGCGCAAACTTGCAAATTAGTTACTTTGCCCAGGCGCAGCAGGCGCTAGACCCCGCAAAATCGGTGCTGGACGAACTGCTGTCGCATCGGCATTTGCTGGTCAGCCAGGCGCGTAACCATCTGGCGCGGTATCTGTTTCGCGGCGAGGATGTGTTCAAACAGGTGGGCGCGCTCAGCGGCGGGGAGAGAGGACGGCTGGCGCTGGCGATTCTGGCGCTGGATGAATCGAACTTCTTGCTGCTGGACGAACCGACCAATCATCTGGACATTTCCGCGCAGGAGGTGCTGCAAGAGGCATTGCAGGATTATGCCGGCACAATCCTCCTCGTCTCTCACGATCGTTACCTGATTGACCGTCTGGCTACCCAGATTTGGGAACTACGCGAAGGCAAACTGCACATCCACGAAGGCGACTACCAATCTTTCCTGGCGGCGCGGGAACAGGCGTTGGCGGCGGCGGCGGCGCCCGCGCTGTCTGTCTATGGGCAGAACGGCGCCGCGCCGCGCCCGGTTAGCGCTGTGCCTTTGACAGAGACGGAAATACGGATCGGCGACCTGGAAGCTGAACGATTCCGGCTGGGCCAGCGGCTGGCGGCGGCGGCGGCGGCGCAGCAGTGGGCGGAGATTGCTGCCCTTAACCGGCGCTATCATGCCCTGGAAAGTGAACTGGCGGCTCTTATGGCGGTTTGGGAGCAGTTGGCAGTGACTTGAAATAATCAAACGCCAGGCGCTTAAGAAGCGTCTGGCGCTTTTACAGCAATTTCAAAAAAATTGTTGACATCGCCAAAAATTTTGTGTATTATACGCAATTAGAAAGGAGATTTTGGTGATATGCGCAAAATAATAGAAAAATGCCCTGCTTGTGAGGGTGAGATGATTGTGACGGAAATGCGGTGCACGCGCTGTGAAACCGTGGTACAGGGCCGTTTCCAGCCCAATATCTTCTCCCGTTTGTCTGCTGACAATTTACGCTTTTTGGAGACGTTTGTCAAGAACAGAGGCAACGTGAAGGATATGGAGCGGGAAATGGGGCTTTCCTATTGGACGATTCGCAACCGGCTGAACGAACTCATCGCGGAACTAGGATTTGAGACGCCCCCTGAAGCGCATCATACGCACAGCCGCCACGATGTGCTGCGGCGATTGAATGAAGGCGAGATTAACGTGGATGAGGCGGCGGAACTGTTGAAACAACTGCAAGAAGGAGGTCGCTAAAAACCTGATGGAAGAACGGAAAATGATTTTGACGATGTTGGCTGAAGGCAAAATTACGGCAGCAGATGCCGCCAAATTGTTGGACGCTTTGGGCGATGAGGAAATGCCGGCAGCCCAAACGCACATAGGCGCCGCAGCAGTCCCAGTACCCTCGCCGGCGCCTGTGCCTGCCGTGCCGCCTATGCCAGCCATGCCAGCCATGCCAGCCGTGCCTGCTGTGCCGGCTGTGCCGGCACGCCCCACCGCGCCAGCAGTGCAAGTGGCAGAGAACGCAAACGAAAGCTATGGGGCAGGCATGGCGGCGGCGGGCTTTGCTTTTAGCCATGCCGAACTGCGCGAACTAAAGCGGCGCGGCGTCCCCGTAACGTTTGCGCGGCAACTGCAGGCGGCTGGCCTGGCTGGTCTGACCCATCGCCAGCTATTGATACTGTTTAACCACGAAATTTCCCCTGACTATATCCGGGCGGCGCAGGCTGAAGGATATACCCAACCAGAGCAAATCATGCAACTGGCGCAGCACGACATTGACCTGGATTTTGTGCGCCAGGTGAAGGCGCTGGGTTTTACGGATGTGGAAAACATTATCCCCCTGGCGCACCACGGCGTAGACCTGGCTTATATTCGCCAGTTACAGGCTTTGGGGCTGACGGAGTTGCGGCAGATACTGCCGTTAGCCATTCATGACGTGAGTCTGGCGTTTATTGAGGAAGCGCGGGCTGCCGGGTACACGGATTTGGAGAAACTGCTGCCGCTGGCTATCCATGATGTGGATATGGCGTATGTGCGGGCAGTGCAGGGGTTGAATTTACCGGGCTTAACCCTGGAAGACATTGTGTCGCTGCGCATCCACGATGTCACTGTTGAATTTATGCAGGAAATGCAGGCGCTAGAATTGCCGGGTCTGACGCCGCAGGCGTTAGTGCAAATGGGCGTTCATGGCGTGACGGCGGCGTTGGTGCGCGCGGCGTTGGCGTTGAAATTGCCGGCGCTGTCCCCACAATCCATCGTAGACATGGCTGTGCATGGCGTCTCCCCCGCTTTTGTGCAGCGTTTGGGCGACATCGGCTTCGCCAATCTGACGGCAGAGGGCGTCGTAGACATGGCGATTCACGGCGTGTCCGGCGAATTAGCGCGGCAGGCGCAGGCGGCGCTGGGCGATAAGTTGACGTGCGCGCATCTGGTGGACATGGCTATTCACGGCGTCACGCCGCATCTGGTGACAGTTGCCGCTGGCTTGAACTTACCCGACCTGTCGGGCGCAGCGCTGGTGGACATGGGCATTCATGGCGTTTCCCCCCACTTTGCCGCACAAATAGGGGCGCTGGACCTGCCTGACCTGACGGCGCAGAAGCTGGTCGAGATGGCGATACATGGCGTGAGCATCCACGCCGCGCAGCAGGCAAAACTGGCACTGGGCAAACAGCTTACAGCCGCGGAGTTGGTGGAAATGGCGGTTGAGGGGCGTTGGCCCATGCCGGCATAGAGGCTGATTGAAAATAGTAATCAGTGGCGAGTGGTCAGGGACCAGAAGCTGACCCTGACAAAAAGAGAGGGCGTCAATGCCGCCGCCGGCGGCGCTGACGCCCTCTCTCATGGGGGACTAGTGTTGCGTCAAGCATAAAACGATGGAAACGCACCGTAGGATAAGACGCTGTCTTGTCCGGTCAATTCAGCGAATTGATATACGGCTTACTATCAAAATACGCTTGACAGGACACCAGATAACCAATCTAGAAGCGCATTATTACTCTGGCAAATGAAAGCGATCTACCGTGGGATTGGTATAAGCCCATTGGCATTGGCAGCCCAACAAATTGCACTCAATCGCCGCCGTGCATTTGCGGGCGACTACCTGATAACCCAGTGTGTCGGGCACGACGTCAGCCGGATAGCGGCGCAGTTCCTCAATCTCAGCTTCGCGCTCAATAATGTCGCAGTAATGTGCATCAATTTTTACCCATTTCTCTGTAGCCATAGTGACCTCCATACGCCTTCTTAGACTGGAGAAGTCTCCAAGACTGCTCCAGTCTCTAGAATACGATGGATGGCGCGCGCGCACCCAGTGTGATATGTCACGCGCTGCGCTGCAAAATGTCACCCAGGCGCGGGCGCGGGCTACAGGCGCAGTTCCAGGTGTTGGTGGTACAATTCGTCGCGGATGGCTTGAATGGTGGGGTCGTTGATGTAATCCTCAAAACGCATGGCGCGGTCAATGACGCCGCCAGGGGTGATTTCCACGATGCGATTGGCGATGGTGTCTACAAACTGGTAGTCATGGGAGGTAAAGAGCACAACTTCAGGAAACTTGATCAAGCCATCATTCAGGGCGGTGATCGCTTCCAGGTCCAGGTGGTTGGTGGGTTCGTCCAGGATGAGTACGTTGGCGCCGCTGAGCATCATGCGGGACAACATGCAGCGCACCCTTTCCCCGCCGGACAGGACGTTTGTCTTCTTCAGCGCTTCTTCGCCAGAGAAGAGCATTCGCCCCAGGAAACCACGCAGAAAGGATTCGCTGTCGTCGCTGGAGTATTGGCGCAGCCATTCGACCAATGTCAGGTTGTTATCGAAGAAGGCGCTATTTTCTTTGGGGAAGTAGGCATAGGTGATGGTGACGCCCCAGTTGATTGTGCCGGCATCCGCCTCATCCTCCCCCGCCAACAGTTCAAACAACGTCGTTTTCACCAGGTCATTGGGTCCAATGAAGGCGATTTTGTCCCCCGGATTCACAATCAAGTCAAAATCTTGTAGCAGCGGCTGCCCATCTATCGTCTTCCACAACCCCTCTACTTGCAAAATCGTGCGCCCGCAGGCGCGTTCCGGGCGGAAGTCCACGTAAGGGAAACGGCGCGAAGAAGCCGGCAGATCTTCCACCGACAACTTCTCAATCAACTTCTTGCGCGAAGTCGCCTGGCGTGATTTAGAGGCATTGGCGCTGAAGCGGCGCACAAACTCCTGCAATTCCTTAATCTTGTCCGTGCGCTTGCGCTGCACATTTTTCTGCTGCTGCACCACCAACTGGCTGACCTGATACCAGAAGTCGTAGTTGCCCACATACATCTGAATCTTGCCGAAATCAATGTCGGCGATGTGCGTGCAAACGTTATTGAGGAAGTGACGATCGTGCGACACCACAATCACCGTGTTCTTATAATCAATCAGGAAATCCTCCAGCCAGCGAATGGACTTCAGATCAAGCTGGTTGGTCGGCTCGTCCAGCAGCAAAATGTCCGGGTTCCCAAACAACGCCTGCGCTAACAGCACGCGCACCTTTTGCGTGGCTTCCAACTCGTCCATTTGCCGAGAGTGCAGCGCCTCAGAAATGCCCAGCCCGCTGAGCAGCGCCGCGGCATCGGACTCAGCCTCGTAGCCGTTCATCTCGGCCACCTGAGCTTCCAACTCGGCGGCGTGCAGACCATCCGCTTCCGAGAAGTCCGGCTTCATATAAATGGCGTCCCGCTCTTGCAGCACACGATGCAATCTGCTATGCCCCATGATGACGGTTTCCAGCACCGGGTAATCGTCGAAAGCAAATTGATCCTGCTGTAGGACAGCCAGGCGTTCATTGGGACCGATGCCGATTTCGCCACTGGTCGGTTCCACTTCGCCAGAAATGATTTTAAGCAGGGTGGATTTGCCAGCCCCATTGGGGCCGATCAAACCATAGCAGTTGCCTGGCAGAAATTTTAGATTGACGTCTTTGAACAAAGTACGCTCGCCAAAAGAGAGCGAAATGTTGGTTAAAGTTAACACGGTATAATCCTGTATGCGCCCATGACGGGCGGCTGTCGCCGGTCTGGGTGGAATAGCGGTTGCGCCGCACGCAGTTGCGCCCCGGATAGAGGCCGTTTTGGGGCTTCTATCCGTTCGCCCTCTCCGTCTGGCTTGATGGTTGAGCGCGGGGAAACAGGCGCAGGCGTACTCTCGTCTATTGTATGCGTTTATGGATGTGCCGGCAAAACAGGCAAGCCCACGCCATGCCACAGACAAAAGCCGGCGGCAATTTTGGCAGCGCCGTTTTTGCCACTACAATAC
>CAYQYJ010000219.1:0-6524 GCA_964421605.1 uncultured Ardenticatenaceae bacterium
CAGTGGGCTAACTGCTGGAAAAACCGGCTCCAGGCGGCGCACATGCCGCTGCCGCGCAGCAGCAGGCTGCGCACTGTGTAGCTGCCCACCAATCCATAAGTCAGACCGCACTGCGGCAGGTGAGCCATTAAGGCGTCGCAAATTTCTCTGGGGCTGTTTTGCCCGGCCGCCCAACGGCACGACCATAGGAGCAGCGGCTGGTACACCCAATCGTATAACTCTTGCGCCGGGTCGGGCGTAAACGCTCGCCAGGTGGTGCAAATGAGATGGCGCGTTTCTCCCAGGGAAAGGGTGCGCCTTTCGTCGGCAAAGGTGGCGAACCACTCAAAAACAAACTCGTGGACGCCAATTTGTGCCGGCAGCGGCGCATCCAATCGAAAAGAAACAGGCGCGCTCAAACCCGAATCCATCACCTGCCACGCCATCCGCTGGCGCGGCAAATTCCCATAAGGGCCATACGCATGAATGGAGACAGGCAACTCCGCGATGTTCTCATTTTGCAGCAAAAAAACAACCTCTAGCTGCACCGGGCTGCTGCCGCGCACGTAAGCCGCCGGGTCGTTCCAACGGTCGCGCACCCATTGCGGGCGCGCCGCCATCTGTGGCGAACCCGCCGCCGCCAGCCACGCCTGATCCAGACGCTGATCTGTCGCCGGATCACGCAAAGGGATAGCATCGCGGAAAAGAACGGTAAACACCAGTAGAGGAAGGGCGCTCACAACCATACCGACCGAGTATAACAGATTCAGCGCCAAACCGGCCTACTTTGGGGATAAGTGCAAAAAAGACCCACTTTACCCACAGCGCCGGCCAGGGAGAACCCTTCGAACATAGGCCCGGCGCCGGCGCTGGGTCAGGTTTCGCCGGCCGCCTGACAGCACATCAACTTCTATGGGCGGTATGAGTTTCTCAAGGAGGTTGAGCCGATTGATATTCAAGCGGTTGAACCGCATATCCCCCAGTCAGCCGATGTAATCAGCTTCTGGCTATGTTAAACTGCTAATGAATGCCTATTAGCAGCGGTTGGTAAGCGCTGCGCTGGAGATTGCCGTCGCCGCAGCAACCCGCTGCCCAAACGCTTAATCCGCCTCAGTCATACAAAGGAATATTTTTCATGCAAGCCATCCCCTTACACGACAACTGGGTTTTCCACGATGACAACCCGTATGCCGAACCTCTTTTTGTAAATGAGAACGGCCGTATTCTCCGCTTCGCTCTCAAACCCGGCCAATCCGTTCAAGAACACACCGCTCCTAACTCACCCGTCTATATTGTGGTACTCAAAGGCGAGGGTGTATTTTCTGGCGGTGACAGCCAGGAAGAGCGCTTTGGCCCTGGCGACCTGCTGATTTTTGACAAAGGTGAACCGCACGCCATTCGCGCCGATGGTGCAGAACTGGTCTTTGTGGCTTTCCTGCACGGCGTGCCCGAAGCCCCCTGGCACAGGTAGTCAATCCTTAAAGTCCGTCCATCAAGTCATTAATACAGAGTAACTATACAGGTGCGAGGCACTGGCCACAGGAGTTCCAACAGGCCAAAACCGTCCGGCCAGTGCCTTGCACCACCGAAACGCCTACAACCGTGGGCAGACCTGAATAAGGAGGCCGGTCTACACCGGTAAAAGATGATGCAACATAAATATGACACCCTTCCTGGTAAACCAATTTCCCTCTGGCTGGACACGACACCCCAAACGAATTTCCCTTCTTTGGGAGATAACTTATATGTGGATGTAGCTATCGTCGGCGGCGGCATCGTGGGCCTGACAGCCGCTACTCTACTTAAAGAGCAGGGGAAAACAGTGGCTGTGCTGGAGGCAAAACGTATCGTTGAAGGCGTAAGCGGTAACACCACTGCAAAAGTAACCTCCTTGCACACCCTGATTTACGCTTATCTCATTCAGCATTTTGGAAAAGAAAAAGCGCAAATCTACGCGAATGCCAACGAGACTGCTATCCAACAAATAGCTCATTTCGTCCAGGACAAACAAATCGACTGTGAGTTTAGACGTACCGCAGCTTATACCTATGCTGAGTCCGACGAGGAAGTAGCCAAAATCCATGATGAGGTAGAAGCAGCCTTAAAACTGGGGCTGCCAGCGTCGTTCACCGAGCAGACGCCGCTGCCTTTTCCTGTTAAAGGAGCCATATGCTTTGACAATCAGGCGCAATTTCATCCGCGTCAATACTTATTAGCTCTCGCCCGAGATATCCCCGGTGACGGCAGTCATATCTTTGAAGATACCCAGGTTTTGGATGTTTCAGATGATGACCCTTGTGTTGTAACCACGAATCGGGGAACCATTAACGCCGCTGCCGTCATTGTTGCCAGCCACTTTCCGTTTAATGACAAAGTTCTATATGCCACCCGGCTGAAATCACATCGTTCCTATGTTTTGGCCGCCCGCCTGGCAGAACCAGTACCGCAGGGCATGTTTATCGCTACCGATTCATCTCATACAATGCGCAATCATTCAGGAGCTAACGGTGAATTTCTATTAGTAGGGGGTGAAGGGCATATCCCCGGACAGGGCGGCGATACGATAGAACGTTACCAACGGGTTGAGCAGTGGGCGCGTGAACATTTCAATGTGAAATCTATCGTGTATCGTTGGTCTACACAGGACAATCAAAGCCTGGATCGGCTGCCGTATGTTGGCCGTTATTCACCCACCTCGCAGCATGTTTACGTGGCTGCCGGTTTTGGTGGCTGGGGCATGACAAATAGCATGGTTGCCGGAATGCTTCTGCGCGATCTGATCTTGGAACGGGAAAATCCTTGGGCTGAAGTTTACGACCCGAACCGCATTAATCTGAAGAGCGTACCCGAATTTGTAAAACAGTCGGCTCAAGTGGCTAAACATTTTGTGGGAGATCGCCTGACAGTGACCGATACCATCGAGCCGGGGGAAGGCAAGCTTGTAAACACAGAAGACGGAGTAGTAGCCGTTTATATGGCAGAAGATGGGAGCCTCAGCGCTTTGTCACCAGCCTGCACCCATATGGGTTGTTTTGTGCAGTGGAATTCGGCGGAAAAGAGCTGGGATTGCCCCTGTCACGGATCGCGCTTTGCCACGGATGGTACGGTTCTTCATGGACCTGCTCTTAAAAACTTAGAGAAGGTAAATGTAAGAACTAAGTGATTGTCCAGAAATTAGCAGGGGCGCATTTGTCCATTGACGGGCTGCCGCACGCGAGGCAGCGGTACATCTCGCCCCACTGCCTGCGCCACTTGCCGCGCTTCGCGCACCAACTGCGCGAACCTTTCCGGTTTCAACGACTGCCGCCCATCCGACCAGGCCATGTCGGGTTGGGGATGCACCTCAATCATTAGTCCATCTGCGCCCGCAGCCACCGCTCCCCGCGCCACCGCCCCCACATATTCCCACTTGCCCGTAGCATGGCTGGGGTCAGCCACAATCGGCAGGTGGGAGAGTTGTTTGATGACGGGGATGGCGTTCAGGTCGAACGTGTTGCGCGTTTCCGTTTCATTGGCGCGGATGCCCCGCTCGCACAAAATGACCCGGTTATTGCCGTGGCTCAAAATATATTCGGCGCACATCAGCCACTCCAGAATCGTGCCGCTGAAGCTCCGTTTGAGCAGCACCGGATAACCCGACTTCCCCACAGCATTCAGCAGGGCATAGTTTTGCATGTTGCGCGCCCCAATTTGCAAAATATCCACGTACTGGCAGGTTAGCGGCACCAAAGCCGGGTCCAGCACTTCCGTCACCACCGGCATCCCCGTCGCTTCCCGCGCTTCCGCCAGATAGCGCAGCCCCTCTTCTTGCAGCCCTTGAAAGGCATACGGCGACGTGCGCGGCTTATACGCCCCGCCGCGCAAGACGGTTGCGCCCGCCTCCTGGCAGGCGAACGCCAGTTCGAGCAAATGCGCGCGCCCCTCTACGGAGCAAGGCCCGGCTATCATCACTAACTCGTTACCGCCAACGATAACGTCCCCTACCGTAAAAACGGTATCCCCCGGATGGAATTCGCGGCTGGCGGCTTTGTATGGTTTGCTGATGGGCACGACATTTTCCACCCCTTCCATGCGGCTGATTTGCCGCGCGTCAATGACGGTGCCATCGCCAATGATGCCAATGACTGTCCGGCCCACGCCAACGCTCGTGTGTACTTTGCAGCCTGCCTCTTCCACGCGCGTAATCAAGGCTTTCACATCTGCTTCTTTTGCCTGCGGTTGCATGACGACTATCATTTATCTCTTTCTCCTACTCCTGCTGTGGAAAATGGACAAAAAAAGACGCGGCTTGTTGGCCGCGTCTTTGAAAAAAGTTGCTTCGTTCTGTTGTGCCTGCCAGGCAGACCTGCTCAAACTGAACGAACCTCCTGTGCCAGACGCGGCGCGGGGGGCGTGTTCCAGTAATAATAAAAGCAGGCCAGCGTAAAAGTTTGCATTGGTTTTGTCAGATGATCGTCCTGGTCGTTCTACCTTACGCGGGCATCATAGCATTATGCGGAGAATGCGTCAAGAAACCGCAAAATTCAGACCAGATTACAAAAGTCTGCAATTAGTGTGATGCGGTGACAAAGGCAATCAGCGTCTCGATTTCGGCTTCGCTCAGGCCCAGGTCGGGCATTTGCGTCTGCGGTTTTACGCTGGCTGGATCTTTTAGCCAGAGGCGTAAATAATCAGGAGCGCCCTGGTAGTTTGTCAGGTTGGGGCCAAAGTCATTGTTGTTGGCGGCCATGGCGACGTTGTCGTTTCGGTGGCACTGGATACAGCCTTTGGCGACAAACAGCGCCTCGCCCATTTGCTCTGGGGCAATTGCCGCGCTGATTTCTTCTGCGCCGAGGGGTATTTTGGTCTCAGCTTGCGCCAGCAGCGCGGATGGCGGCGACCATTGCCAGGCAAACGCGCCCAGGCCTAGCAGCAGCGCCGCCGCTGCCCCAACCAGCCAGATGCGTCGCCGCTGTCGCCTCCAGACGAGAGCCAGACCGCTGGCGGCGATGAGGGCGGCTATGCCCACGACCCAGGATAGGGCCGTGGCGTCCTGCATGGGCGCAGTCGCTGCCGCGGATGGCGTTATTGCTGCCGGGCTCGCCGTTACGGTGAGCGGCGGCATGGTATGGGCGGCGGCGAAGGCGTCAATTTCCCAATGCCATTGGCCTGATGCCGGCAGGGTCATGGACGCCTGGTAAAACCCCGGCTGTCTGGTCTCTGTAGCCGGCGCTTTCACCCGTTCTCCTGTATCGGCGCGTTCAGCCGTGACTGTGGGCGACAGCCCTGGCAGCAGGCTTTGCCCGTGCTGGCGTACGGAGAATTGCACGGTAAACGGCTGACCGGCGATTACCTGTGCCGGCAGTTCTTCTAGCGTGACAACGGCCCAACCGCCAGCCCAGGCTGGCGCATACGCCAGCGCCGTTAAAAGAATGATGACCAACCATTGAATCCTCAAAAACTGCCTTATCTTTGACATGATTCTCCTCCATAGATAGTAGGGTGATTTTCCAAAATCGCCCGCCCGATTTTGGAAAATCGGGCTACAACGGCACACTATTTTCATTACTCATTCTGACGGAACCCATAGGACAAATGACAACAGGCTGTCTTTGTAATGGCCGGTAAATTCCCAACACCCCGGCGACGGTAATTGCACGCCCATCAGCATCGCCCAATGAAAGCTGTCGTGATAGCCATTGGTGGCCGGCGAGGCCTGGAAAACGGGCGCGTCGCCATCCAGCCGCCTGGCGGTTACGGTGAGGTCGGGGGTGGCGTCCTCGGCGACGTCAAACGCGGCGCTCCACCACCAGAACTTTTCGCCCAGCGCCAGTTGGCGCCAGTTGCCGTCTGCCGGCAATGCTGTCCACAGCCCGTCGTCGCCAAACCAGAATTGTCCCGGCGTCGGCGGCTGGGCGGGCCAGGGGGCGGGCGGGGTGAAGGGAAGCTCCGGGGCGCGAGTCACCGGGCAGGCAGTCGCCGCCTCAACCAGTTTGGTGGGGGGCAGTGACGAAGGCGCGGCTACTTCGCCCCCTGTTTTCTGCGCCGCCAGCGCCGTTTGTGGATGCTGCAATTTAACCAACTGAATGCCGGCAGCCGCCAAAACCAGAATTGCGATCAGCAGTAAGAGTAACCATCGTTTCATAAAAAACCCTCCGTAAATAGTAGGGCGATTTTCTAAGGCAGCACGGCTCTTAATCGTGGTGGGTGTCAGCCCCGCCACAGGCGGGGCTGACACCCATTTTTATGGGCAATTTTGGGCGCAGACGCGCCCAAAATTGCCTGGCGCCGATGTCTTTTTACCCGCTTTGTGGGGCTGATAGGTGGTTAAAGAGATCGCCACGATTTATTGGGGTGTTACCTTTTCCAAAATCGCCGCCCGATTTTGGAAAATCGGGCTACAACGGCACACTATTTTCATTTGCTGTGGTGCACTCCTTTGTAAATAGGGTGTATTGCATACGCCCCTACACAGGACGCGCAGACCTGTAGGACAAACTGTTAGTTTGTCCGCGCAATTCAGCGAATTGCGCCACGAATCAGGGGGTGGGGACGAGGCGGCGCAG
>CAYQYJ010000220.1:0-3180 GCA_964421605.1 uncultured Ardenticatenaceae bacterium
AGGGCAAACTGTCAGTTTGCCCGCGCAATTTAGCAAAATGCGCCACGAGTTTTCATTCAGGATGGCTGGCTCTTCTCCGGCGGGGAACTGCCTTACTTATCCGCTGGCGGCGGCTGGCGGCGCATCTCGAAGGTGTCGTGGATGCGGGCATAACTGCTGCCTGCCAGGCGGCCAATAGGTCGCAGCGCTTCCCGCTGCACATACCCATCCACATAAATATCGTCCCGAATGTGAATGCACTGCACGCGGCCAAAGATAGCCGCGCCGCCGCCTGGCTGGTCATTAACCACCACAATTTGCTGCAACTGGCACTCAAAAGAAACAGGCGCTTCCGCCACGCGGGGCACGCGGATGGTCTGGCTGGGCGCGGGCGTCACGCCAGCCCAGGCAAATTCCGACTCGCCAGGCGGCAAAATGGTCGCGGACAGGTTCATAGCCCATGCCGTTTCTTCGTTGGTAAGGTTGATGACAAATTCAGGTATGGCTTCAATGTTGCGCCAGGTGTCCTTTTTCTGCCCGTCGGGGTGGACGCCAGGGCAAAACACGAGCGTCATGGGGTTGGGGCAGACGGCGGTGAAGTAGGAGAAGGGGGCCAGGTTGAGATTGCCGGCAGCGTCCATGCTGCTGACCCAGGCAATGGGACGCGGCAGGATGGTCCCAATGATTAACTTGTATCGTTCGTGACTGGCTAAATCGGCAGGATTGAGGATCATGGCGTCTGGCAAAAGGGGGAAGCGCAGACGCTGCTCAAAGCAGCGCCTGCGCCTGTCAGGAGGGAAGGTCAGGCGGGCGCCAGATGACGTTCCGCCAGCCAACTGTAAGCGTACTGTTCGTCCTCGTATTCGCAGGCGTAACGGGTCACCCGCAGGGGGTGAAAGGTGTCAATCATGACCGCCAGTTCGTCGGTGCGGGCTTTGCCAATCGAACCTTCATAGGTTCCTGGGTGCGGTCCATGTGGAATGCCGTTGGGATGGACGGTAAAAGAGGCGCGATCAATGCCTTTGCGCGACATGAAATCCCCTTCGACATAATACAGCACTTCGTCGGAATCTACGTTGGAGTGGTTGTACGGGGCAGGAATGGCCTGGGGATGGTAATCAAACAAGCGAGGCACAAAGGAGCAGACGACGAAGTTAGGCCCATCAAAGGTCTGGTGGACAGGCGGCGGCTGGTGCACGCGCCCGGTGATAGGCTCGAAATCTTCAATGTTAAAGGCAAAGGGCCACAAATGCCCATCCCAGCCGACCACATCCAGCGGGTGGTGGTCATAAATGAAGCGGGTGATCTGGTTGCGGGCTTTGACGTGTACTTCAAATTCACCGCGTTCGTCGTAGGTGACCAGTTCGTCGGGCGGGCGAATGTCCCGCTCGCAGTAGGGAGCGTGTTCCAGGAATTGGCCATAGTTATTGATGTACCGTTTGGGCGGCTCAATGTGCCCGGCGGCCTCCGCTACCAGGAAGCGTTGTTCCACGTCTGGATCGGGCAGAATGCGCCAGGTAACGCCCGTAGGCATGACCAGGTAGTCGCCAGGGCGGTAGCGCAGGCGGCCAAACTGGCTTTCCAGAATGCCTGTACCGTCGTGGACGAAGATCATGGTGTCGCCGTGGGCGAAGCGATACCAGTAATCCATGCTTTGCGTGGGGCGGGCGATGGAGATGATCACGTCGTTGTTGCCCATGAGGGGCACTTGCCCGGTGATAGCGTCGCCGCCGGGGGGGATGGGGGCGCTGCGGAAGTGGCGATGGCGCAGCGGGCCGGCATCTTCATACGGAATGTCAATCTCTCGTTCCACAGCCACCTGGCGCACGGCGGTGGGGGGGTGGATGTGGTAGAGGATGGATTGAATGCCGGCAAATCCATGAATCCCCATCACCTCTTCATGATACAGCAAGCCGTCCGGTTGTCGAAACTGTGTATGCCGCTTGTGCGCCACCTGACCCAGTTTGTAATAGTAACTCATGTCATGCCTCCAATGAATGTCAACATTTCGCAGATAAACCTACCCAATCCCAACTTCGTCTAATTGGTGTAATTCGTGGCAAAACTCTTGCCTTACAAATTGCCCCGCAGCGCCTGTTCCCGCTCGATAGACTCAAACAGCGCCTTGAAGTTGCCCTTGCCAAAGCCGCGCGAACCGTGCCGCTCAATAATCTCAAAGAATAACGTAGGCCGATCTTCCACGGGTTTTGTGAAAATTTGCAACAGATACCCCTCGTCATCCCGATCCACCAGGATACCCAGTTCCGCCAGTTCATCTATTGGTTCATTGATTTTGCCTACGCGACCTTCCAACTCCTCGTAATAGGTAGTGGGCACGCGCAAGAACTCAATCCCATTTTGCCGCAGTTGCTTCACGGTGCTCAAAATGTCGCCGGTGGAACAGGCAATGTGCTGCACGCCGGGACCGTAATAATAATCCAGGTACTCCTGAATCTGTGATTTCTTCTTGCCTTCGGCGGGCTCGTTGATAGGGAACTTCACCTTGCCCGTGCCATCTTGCATCACTTTGGACATCAGCGCCGAATACTCTGTGGAGATGTCCTGGTCATCAAAGTGCACCAGTTGGCTAAAGCCCATCGTCATGGCAAAGAACTCTACCCAGCGGTTCATGGCTCCCAATTCAACGTTGCCCACCATGTGGTCCACTGCCGCCAATCCGACCCCTTTATGCCGCCGCTGCGCGCCTGCCCCGTTGGGCTGGCTGGAGCGCGCCTGGTAGCCAGGAGCAAATGGACCATGATACTGCGACCGATCTACAAACTTAATCACGGTATCGCCGTAAGCGCGGATAGCGGAGTAAGAGAAAACGCCGTGTTCATCCTCTAAGCGCGTGGGGGGAATGGCGCCCGTCGCGCCGCGGCGGGTTGTTTCCTGATAGGCGCTGGCGGCGTCGGGCACTTCCATGGCGATAACGGCGACGCCGTCGCCATGCAAATGGCAGTGACGGGCAATGGGGCTGTCTGGGTGTAAGGCAGTGGTTAACACCAGGCGGATTTTACCCTGTTCCATGACATAGGAGGCGCTGTGGCGGTTACCTGTTTCCAGGCCGCTGTAGGCTGCGGGCGTGAAGCCAAACCCGGTGCGGTAAAAATGCGCCGCCTGTTTGGCGTTGCCGACATATAGTTCCACATGATCAATGCTTTTGATAGGCAGGAAATCTTCAGACATGGGAATCTCCTT
>CAYQYJ010000220.1:3280-5293 GCA_964421605.1 uncultured Ardenticatenaceae bacterium
AATCTGTGATGGCTTTTGTTCAGGACAGCACGCGCGCCAGGCGGCGAATGCCGTCGGCTATCTGGTCAGGCGGGCAGTTAGAGAAGCTGAGGCGGAGGCAGTGGGCGGCGTCAATGCCTGGGGCGGCAAAGGCGTGTCCGGGGATGTAGGCGACGTGTTCTTCAGCTACGGCAGCTTCCAACAGGCGGATACAGTTGACGTCGCGCGGAAATTCGACCCAGATGAACATGCCGGCATCTGGCCTGGTCCAACGCGCCTCACGAGGGAAATACGCATCCAGCGCTGCCAGCATCAAATCCCGCCGCTGCTGGTATGCCTGGCGCAAATGGGCCACGTGGTCAGGCAAAAGACCCTCGTCCAGGTAGCGCGCCACCGCCCGCTGCGTCAACGCCGACGTCTCCAGGTCGCCTGCCTCTTTGATCACCGTCAACTTGGGCGTCAGCGCCCCTGGCGCCGCCAGCCACCCCAACCGCAGCGCCGGCGCCAGAATCTTGGAAAAAGAGCCGACATAAAATACCCAATCCGGCTCCAATGCCCGCAATGGCGGCCGCGCCTGGCTGTCGCTTTGCTCATAGATCAGGAACCCATACGCATCATCTTCCACAATGGGCACCTGATAATGGCGCGCCAGTTCCACCAGCTTATACCGTTTCTCCAGGCTCAGGCTGACGCCCAGCGGGTTGTGCGCTTCGGGAATGGCGTAAATAAATGCGGGCCGCGCCCCCGCCGCCAGCAGCGTTTCTACGGCGTCCACGTCCATGCCTGTTTCCAGGTCGGTGGGCACGGTCAATATCTCTGGCTGCATGGGAGCTACCACCTGCTGGATACCCGTGTACACAATCTCTTCCAACAGCACTTGCCCGCCGCGATTGAGCAACATTTGCGCCAACACGTTCAGCGCCTGCTGCGCGCCTGTGGTAATGAAAATGTCTTCTGCCGCGCAGACCACGCCCCGCTGCGCCATGAGCTGGCTGATGTGGGCTTTAAGAGGGAGATAAGGCGGGGTATATTGCAGCGCGCGCGCGTCGTGGGACAGAACGTAGGCCACAGCCTGGGCATAATCGGCGGCGGGGAAGAGGTCAAATGCCGGCAGCCCCCCCGCAAACGACAACACCCCTGGCTGCGACACCACGGCAATCATTTGCCGCAGCACCGACCGCCGCATGGTGCGCGCCCAATCGGCTAACAAGAAATCCGGCGCAGGTGGGACGACAGCGCTGTCAAGTTTCATCATCTTTTTCCTCTTCGCTTTTTGTGGCCCCATTTGCCGACCCGCCCAACGGCAGCGCCGTGGTAGATTTGATTTCGCTCAATACCACGCTGGTGCGGATTTTGTCCATGCTGGGCACGGGCGTCAGCGTCTCCATCAAGAACTGCTCCAGATGCCTGGTATTGCGCACCACTACTTTCAACAGATAATCATACTCCCCCGTCAGGTGATGGCACTCCAACACTTCGGGCATGCGCCCCACCCGTTCCTTAAAACGGGCCGTGGCGTCCAACTCGTGCCGGCGCAGCGTCACCTGAACGAAACACAGCATGTCAAACCCCACTGCTTCCCGCTTTACCAGCGTAGCATACTGCGCAATCACCCCCGCCTCTTCCAGCTTGCGAATCCGCTTTTGCAGTCCAGGCGGCGACAGCCCCAGACGGCGCGCCAGTTCCGCGTTGCTGATGCGGGCGTCCTCTTGGAGATCGTGCAGCAAAGCCCGATCTATGTCGTCTAATTCCAGGGCCATAATGAACTACTTGGTTAATAGGAGCTTACAAACTAAACAAATTATAATCATATTGGACACAAAATCAACCAACCCCCCAAAAACAGTTTTGCTCTTACACTTATTCGACAGGAAACAACATAAGCCGCGACTCCCCTTGCCAGGGAAGGGGTAAGAGGGACGCGCTTGGACATAGAAGAAATAATCGGGTAATCCTGCTCTCCCCTTGCCAGGGAAGGGGTAATGGTGGGCGAGGGGCGCGCAGCGCCCTCGCCCTCTCCGAAAAGCCCCCTTC
>CAYQYJ010000220.1:5393-6522 GCA_964421605.1 uncultured Ardenticatenaceae bacterium
AAAGCCCCCTTCCCGGGGGTGGGGGATGGGGGCTCCCCTGAATCTACCTGACCCTTTGCCCTACTTCCTGCGCCGCCTCCAAAATAGCCCGAATAGGCGGCGCGCTGCGGAACGTCTGGTGCAGCGCCTTGTCTTCCAATGGGTAGGCGATTTGTTCAATCACTTCGGCGGCGATGCGGTAATGCACCCGCGCCAGATTGGGGTTGGTGGAAATGCCGGCCATCGCCGCGTGCAATTGCCACAACAAAAAGCGACGGCTCGTCTCGTGAGCAATAAACGCGCTCTGCTGCCAAAACTGCTCCGCCGCCACTCTGTCCCCTTGCGCTGCCCGGCACAATCCCAAAGCATGTAAGCTATCCGCCAGGTAGCCGCGCATCCCGCTGGTTTCGGCTAACGCCTGCAGTTGCCGCGCATGCGCCTCCGCCTGCTCCAACTCGTTTTGCTGCAGCTCCGCCAACGCCAGCGAATACAACGTTTGCAGCCGTTCATCCTGCTGCCCCACGGCTTCGCTTGTTTCCAGCGCCCGGTAAAGGTATTGCAGCCCCTCCTCCACCCGCCCTAAATGCACCAGATCAACCCCCAGGTTGCGGCACAAATCGGCTATGCCGCTGCGCAGCCCGGCCTGCTCCGCCAACGCCAGTCCTTCCTGGTGGCACTGCATCGCCTGCTCCATGGCGTACAACTCCTGGTAAGATTGGCCCAAATTCCCCAAAATGATAGCCGTCTCTCGCGGGCCCTTTTTGCGCGCCAGCCCCAGGCTGTGCTGGAAAATAGCCACCGCCTTATCCAGCGCCCCCAGCCGCGCATACGTAATGCCCAACTGGTTGCCCACGCGCACCTGTTCCTGTTCATTGCCCAACTGCGAAAACAAAGCCAGCGACCGTTCCAGGTTGGTGAGCGACTCCTCCAGCCGGCCCAGCACCATCAGCGTCTCCCCAATCCCGCTCAGCGCCAACGCCCGCCCCGCCGTGTCATTTAACGCCTGCGCCAGTTGCAACGCCTCGTTGTGCGCCGCCAGCGCCTGCACGGGCTGCCCCATCTGCACATACTCCCGCCCAATCAACACCAGCGCCTCCGCCGCCCGCTGGCTGGAGCCGGCTTCCAGATAATATTGCTGGAAACTGGCCAT
>CAYQYJ010000221.1:0-6512 GCA_964421605.1 uncultured Ardenticatenaceae bacterium
CCCCTTTGCTTAAATCTATCCACATAGCGTACAATGGCGCAATTGTTTTGCCCGCGCGTATACAAGGAGAATGACACATGGCGACCAAAGCCGTACAGCCATTAACGGACAAAGTACATACCCGCGCCCCTTATTGGGCTGACGTGCCCGATGAAGAGTGGATGAACTGGCGTTGGCAGATGGCCCATCGCTTGAACAGCGTCGAAGAATTGGGGCGCGTCATCAACTTGACCGCCTCCGAAAAGAAAGCCCTCAGCGCCAAAGGGCTGTTCCGCGTAGACATCACCCCCTATTTTGCCAGCCTCATTGACCCCGACGATCCCTCCTGCCCCGTGCGTCGCCAGGTCATCCCCACTGACAAGGAGATGGTGCCCTTCCACTCCATGATGGAAGACTCCCTGGCAGAGGACAAACACTCGCCTGTACCTGGCTTAGTCCATCGCTACCCCGACCGCGTCCTCATGCTGGTCACCACCCAATGCGCCAGCTACTGCCGTTACTGTACCCGCAGCCGCATTGTCGGCGACCCCACCCAAACCTTCAGCCGCGCCGAATTTGACGCCCAGATTGAATACATCGAAAGCACGCCGCAAATTCGGGATGTCCTGCTCTCCGGCGGCGATCCCATGGTCTTAGCCCCCAAACTGCTGGACATGATTCTGGGCCGCCTGCGCGCCATTCCCCACGTGGAAATCATCCGTATTGGCTCCCGCGTCCCTGTCTTTCTGCCTATGCGCGTCACCGAGGAATTTTGCCAGATGGTGTCGCAATATCACCCGTTCTGGCTAAACATCCATGTTAACCACCCCAAAGAGATAACGCCAGAACTGGCGGCGGCGTGCGATCGCCTGTCGCGGGCGGGCGTGCCGTTGGGCAATCAGAGCGTGCTGTTGGCTGGCGTGAACGATTCTGTGCACATCCAACGCAAACTAGTGCATGATCTGGTCAAGATTCGGGTGCGCCCGTACTATCTCTATCAATGCGACCTGGTGGAAGGCTCAGGCCATCTGCGCACATCGGTGGCGCGGGGCATTGAAATCATCGAAGGGCTGCGCGGCCACACATCTGGTTACGCCGTCCCCACCTATGTCGTAGACGCGCCCGGCGGCGGCGGCAAGATTCCCGTCATGCCCAACTACCTGGTGTCGCAAGCGCCAGGCAAAGTGGTGCTGCGTAACTTCGAGGGGTTCATCACCACCTATTCCGAGCCGCTGGACTATGATCCCCACGACATTGTGGAACAGGAATCGCGCGTCCTGCGCCGTCCCGAACCGGGACAGGAAGGCGTGCTGGCGCTGCTGCAAGGGGAGCGCATGTTCATTGAGCCAGAAGGGTTTGACCAGGTGCACGCCCGCGGCGGCAAGGAGCATCGCCTGCGCAGCGGCGACCTGTCTGGCAAATGGCAGCCGCTGGGCGTAGGGGCGATTGAACCGGCAAAGCCGGCGCTAGAAAGCGGCGAGACGCCCCCCGGCGCCAATGGCAGCGACAAATCCGACGAAGGGGCGTCGGGTACAGAGACAATGTAACCCCTAGAACCCGCTGCCGCCAGACAAAGGCGGCCCTGCTTACCTACCTGGAATGAAAACAAGAAACATGCGCCAACTCTTTCCTTTCTACTTGCTGCCAGGACGCAGAAAACGCCAGAATCCTATGGTCTTTCTTCGCGCGCTTCGTCCCTTTGCCGTGACTTCCATTTTCCGCTTTCTGTTTCTGTTGTTGGTCGTTGCCGGCATTGCCCAGGCCCCCCCCCCTACCCACGCCCAGGGCGTCAATTTGCTGCGTAACCCCAGCTTTGAAGGGCCCTACTCCGCCTGGCTGCCCCAATATGGCACAGCCCAAATGGCTGCGGAATGGACGCCCTGGTGGGTAGAAGACGGCAACCGCACGCCCGTTTGGGCGCAGCCAGAATACAAACCCGCCGAAGGGTTTCTCTATCCAGAGCGCGTTTTAGATGGGGCGCGGGCGCAGCAATATTTCACGTTTTTCAAGTCGCATTATGCCGGCATGTACCAGCAAGTCTTCAACGTTTCCCCAGGGACAACCTACCGTCTGACCATTTGGTCCCAGGTGTGGTCTTCCATTGACGACGACTCCAGTCGCTCCAACATACCCGCCAACCCCCGCCTGCACATCGGCATTGATCCCACAGGCGCAGCCTGGCCCGGCAGCGTCGGCAGCGCTCCGCCCACCGTCGTCTGGTCAGGCGAAGCCCCCATGAACTGCATCATTGACCAGTGGTGCCCCTTGAGCATTGATGTGCAAGCCCAAAACAGCACCATCACCGTCTACATACGCTCCTCCCCTGACTTCGACAACAAACACAACGATCTCTACTTCGACAATGCCAGTCTGGTAGCCTTGGGCCCGCCGCCGCCGCCGCCAACCAGCACGCGCGACCCCAACGTCCCCACCAATACCCCTGTGCCGCCTACACTGACGCCTGTCCCGCCCACCGCGACGCCGCTGCCGGCAACCGAAACGCCGCCGCCTACGGAAACGTCAGCTGCTACTGAGACGCCGACTCCTACGGAGACGCCCATACCCACCGAAACCGCGCCGCCAGCCACACCCACTGAGACGCCCGTTCCTCCCACCATGACGACTGTCCCAGCCGCTACGTCCGTAGCCGCTACGTCTGTAGCCGCTACGTCTGTAGCCGCTGTCCTCCCCACCCCGGCGGCGACCAGCGCCGCAGATGCCGCCGTCCCTGACAACAACAGCACAGTCACCCTCATTATCCTGGTTCTGGGGGGATTAATGCTCATGGCCGCTGGCGTAGCCATTGGCTACATCGTGCGCGGCAACCGCTAATTAACTGTCCGTAAATAACTTGGCGATTGGGGTTTGGTTTGTAGTAACCGCTTTAGCGGTTTGGACGGCTAAAGCCGTCACTACGAACTTATTTCTGACAATTATTGGTTTGTCCCTGCCGGCTGCAAGCCGGCGCTGCAAGCGCGCCGCGGCTCAAGTTTTCTATGCCGAAAACAAGGGCTAGAAGTTAATCCATGCCCGAAAATGTCGCCTCAGCCATCGCCGTCATCCGCTGGCTCTATTTGTTGATCGCCCTGATCACCCTGGCGGATTTCTTACGCCATCGGGATCGGACGCGCCTGGACATCGCCTTGATGTTTGCCGCCATTACCATGGCTGTGGCTCTGTTGACGCTGCCTGCCGGCATTGATTGGCCATGGCTAAACGTGATAGGTCCGGTGAGCGTAGTGGCGCAGCCCTACTTGCTGCTGCGCCTGGCGCAGTTATTCCAACCGGTGCCCCGCCGCGTGCAGTTTGGCTCTTTGATAGCTCTGATCATCATGGTTATCCTTGTCCTGCTGCCTTTCTCCCCCCGCCCCGTCTGGCTCGTTCTGATCGCCATCACATACTTTGGCTTCCTGGAACTTTACGCCACGGCGGCTTTTTTCCGCGGCGCCAGGCGCATGCGCGGCGTCAGCCGCTGGCGCTTGATGTTGGCGGCAGGCGGCTCAACCTTTTTTGGCGGCATCATTCTGCTGGCGGGCCTGACCGTTTTGCTGCCCGATTTAATAGACCCCATCACCCCCCTGGCCGTACTGCTGTTTGCCCTGGCCCCCCTCAGCTACTACCTCGGTTTTGCGCCCCCGCGTTGGCTGCGCCTGGCCTGGCAGCACGCCGAACTACGCCGCTTTCTCAGCGAAATCGTGGGCCAATCGGTCACCGTGCGCGCCGTCAGTATGAATCAAATTCTGGGTGAATCAGCCATGCGGACGGTTGGCGGCATCGCCGCAGCCATTGCCCGCCAGGATGCCGGCAACCCCAATATCCTCGCGCTCTCCGATCAGCATCTAGAGATGCCTGTGACGCAGTTGGACGCGGACGCCGGCATTGCCGGCAAAGTATGGCGCAGCCACCGTCCCCTCACCGTGCGCCGCCTGGATCTTCTCTCGCCCCCCGAAGCCCGTCTGGCAGCCCACTTTGGCGCAGAAGCCGTTTTGGTCATACCCATCACCATCAGCGAACAGACCTGGGGCTTGCTACTTGTCTTTCTGCTACGCCCCCCTCTGTTTGACCAGGACGACCTGGAACTGCTGGCTCTGCTGGCGGAACAGGCTGCCCTTATCTTCAGTTACGAGGCGCTGCTGGCGGAACAACAGGCGCTGGTTGAGCAGTTGCGCCAACAACACCACCAGCTTCAGCAGGCGCACCACGAAATCAAACAACTAAATCTGGAGTTAGAACGCCGCGTGCAAGAACGCACGGCGCAGTTAGCCGGCGTCAACAAAGACCTGGAGGCGTTCGCCTACACCGTTTCCCACGATTTGCGCGCTCCGCTGCGGGCACTGCAAAGCTACAGCCAGTTTTTGCAAGAGGATTGCAGCGCCGAATTGAACAGTTCCGGGCAGGAGTATGTGCGGGGCATTGCCGAAAGCGCCCGCGAAATGGATACCCTGATTGTAGACCTGCTGGAATATTCCCGAATTGGCCGCATCCGGGTAGAATTGGGGCCTGTCAACTGCGCCCAACTCCTGCAAAAAGTCGTGGCCCGCATGGGGTGGGGTGAAGAAGTGACCGTTAATCTGCCGGCAGATGCGCCTACTGTCTGGGCGCGCCAAACCCGCCTGGAACAGATATTCAGCAACTTGTTGAGCAATGCCGGCAAATTTCGCCGCCCCGGCGTCCCTCCCGTCATAGACGTCGAATGGGCTGACCTGGGTTCTGCCTGGGCTTTCACCGTGCGCGACAACGGCATCGGCATCGCCAGCCAGCACCTGACCAAAATCTTTGGCATCTTCCAGCGGCTGCACGCCCAGGATCAGTACGAAGGCACAGGCATTGGCCTGGCGATTGTCCAGAAAGCAGTCGAAGAACACAATGGTCAGGTATCGGTACGCTCAATCGTGGGGCAGGGCAGCGAGTTTACCTTCACCCTCCCCAAATCTGAAGAAGGAAAAACCCCGTGATCAATCACAACTTCCCCATCCTGCTGGTCGAAGATAACAAACACGATGTCTTCTTTGTCCAGCGCGCCTGGCAGGTTAACCACATCACCAACCCCCTGTACGTCGTGCCGCACGGGCAGGCTTGCCTGGACTATCTGCGCCACGTTGGCGACTATGCCGACCCGGAACAGCACCCCCTTCCAGGCATCATCATGATGGACATTCGCATGCCCATCATGGATGGCATAGAATGTTTGCAGCAAATCCGCGCCGATCCCATGCTGCACCTCATCCCCGTGATCATGCTCACAACTTCCAAAGAAGACGCTGACCGGCTGCGCAGCTACCAAATAGGCTGCAACACCTTCATTCAAAAACCCGTGGACTTCGAGAACCTGGCGACTGCCGTGCGCGCCATCCATCTCTATTGGACCATCTCCGAACTGCCCTAAACCACCGCTTATGGATACCCTCCCCCTTCGTATTTTGCTGCTAGAAGACAACAAACACGATTACGCCATCATTAAACGCACCCTGGAACGCAGCGACATCGTCGTAGAACTTATCTGGGCGCAGACCGCCGAAGAGGCGCTGCAGTGGGTATCTACCCAACCCTTTGATTTGGTTCTCACCGATTTCAAACTACCCGGCCTCACCGGCCTGGAAATGTTTGCCCAACTGCAGCAGCAATCCTTCAATGTGCCCGTCGTTTTTTTGACCGGTTCAGGCAACGAACAGGTCGCCGTAAACGCCTTGCAACAAGGGGCGCAGGATTATCTGGTAAAAGACCCGCAGCAAGAATATTTACATCTGCTGCCGCTGGTCGTCGCCAAAGCCCGCCGTGAGTGGGAAGAGAAACGCGCCAGGGCGCAAGCAGAGGCTAATTTAGAGCAGTACGCGGTTGACCTGGCGGCGCGCAATGCGGAACTGCAAGCCTTTGCCCACATGGTAGCCCACGATCTCAAGTCGCCGTTAGCCGTCATTATTGGCTACGCAGATGTCTTGCGGCAAAACGGACAGGAGATGAGCGATGAGGATCTGCTGACCTGTCTGGATGCCATCGGGCGCATGGGGCGCAAAATGGCGGAAATTGTGGACGCGCTGCTGCTGCTGGCGGAAGTGCGCCAGACCAGCCTGACTGTCGCCCCCCTGGACAGCGCGTCTATTGTGCATGAAACCGTCGCCCGGCTGCACGCGCAAATACAAGAGCGCCAGGCTGTGCTACACCTGCCACAGACATGGCCCTTAGCTTATGGATACGCGCCCTGGATCGAGGCGGTTTGGGTCAACTATTTGAGCAACGGTTTAAAGTACGGTGGACAGCCGCCCCAACTATGGCTGGGCGCGGCAGCAGCCGAGAATGGTCTGGTGCGCTTCTGGGTAAAAGATAACGGCAGCGGCATCTCCCCCGCCGACCAGGCGCGGCTTTTTCTCCCTTTCACCAAACTAAACCAGCTAAAAGATGGGCATGGCCTCGGTCTCTCCATTGTGCGGCACATTATCGAAAAATGCGGCGGGCAGGTTGGCGTAGACAGCCAACCCGGCGGCGGCAGCGTTTTCTGGTTTACGCTGCCGGCAAAACCCCAAAACTAAACGCCA
>CAYQYJ010000222.1:0-1717 GCA_964421605.1 uncultured Ardenticatenaceae bacterium
GTATACGCTCTCACCTGCCAATCAGGAACAGACAAAGTCCGACAACTCATTTGCGGACAGTTCTTATTAACTGCCGGTAAATAACTTGGCGATTTGGGTTTGTAGTAACCGCTTTAGCGGTTTGGACGGCTAAAGCCATCACTACGAACTTATTTCTGGACAATTACTTAGTATATGGCAGCGGTCAATGCTGTCAATGTCACACGTCACGGGGTTTGCACGACAAGTATCACTTGTTGATGGGTGATAGTCTTTGCTGGTAGGGTAAGGCTGTAATGGTTTCTTAAGGAAAGAGGCGAGGGGGCGGGGGAAGCGTAACTTTTTCTTAAGCAGTTCAATGTATAAACATGAAAACCCGATTGTCAATTGTCATTCCGAAGGCGACAGCCTGAGGAATCCCACTCATCCTGGTCTATCTGCGTCGTAGGGATTCCTCGTTTCGCTCGGAATGACAATTCATCATGATAGTGAGGGCAAGAATATGTGGAAAATAGGGAAACAAAGCCGCTCTTGGGCAGCGGCGCTGGCAGTGGCGACGATGGTGTTGGTGTTTGGATGGGCGGAGGCGGCGGGGGGGGACAGCGCAATTGCCTGGGGCACGGTCCCCAGCCCCAATGGCGGGTATGGGCCGAATGAGCTGCGGGACGTAGCGGCGCTGTCGGCGACGGATGTGTGGGCGGTAGGCAGCTTTGGCGAATTTATTTCGCCCGAAGCGCAAATCCAACATTGGGATGGGACTGCGTGGACGCTGAGTCAACTGCCCATCAATTTACCCAGGGGAGAGTTGTTGGGTATTGATGCGGTGGCGGCGGACGATGTGTGGGCTGTGGGCGGGGCAGCCAGCAATGGGGATTCGTTTATCCTCCATTGGAACGGCAGCGCCTGGAGCCAGATAGCTCATCCTAAACCTTATACCTACCAGCGGCTCTACGCCGTAGACGCCCTGGCTGCGGACGACGTGTGGGCCGTAGGTGAATACAGCCAGAGCGGCGGCGTCTCCCATACGCTAACGATGCATTGGGATGGCACGGCCTGGAGTATTGTGGACAGTCCCAGTTCACCCGCTTATGATCAGTTGAACGGCGTAACCGCCATCGCTGCCGATGATGTCTGGGCGGTGGGCGACAGCGATGGGCGCACGCTGACGCTGCATTGGAATGGGAATCTCTGGCATCGCGTTTTTTCCCCCAGCCCCGGCTCAAGTGGGGAATTGACGGCTGTTTCCGCTATCGCCAGCGACAATGTCTGGGCCGTGGGCGAAAGCAACAGCGGCTTATTGGCTTTGCACTGGAATGGCAGTCGCTGGCGACGTACGGCTATGTCTACGCCTGCCGGCATTTTGCACGACCTCAACGACGTGGCGGCGGTTTCCAGCAGCGAAGTGTGGGCTGTTGGCTTCTACTCCTACGGCCCCAAGTGGCAAACCTTCATTATGCGTTGGAATGGAACAGGGTGGAGCCTATCCCCCACTCCCTCGCCTGACCCTACTATTAACGTCCTCTACGGCGTAGACGCCGTTGACGGGCAGGTATGGGCCGTAGGGCAAGGCGGGGGCACGCTAGTAGAACAGTGGGACGGCAGCGCGTGGTCAATCGTCCCCAGCGCCAATGGCGGCACAGGCAGCAATGAACTCCTGGCTATTTCCGCCGTCCACAGCAGCGACATGTGGGCGGTGGGCAGCGTGGCGGGGGATTCGCTGACGATGCACTGGGACGGC
>CAYQYJ010000222.1:1817-3729 GCA_964421605.1 uncultured Ardenticatenaceae bacterium
GACACAAATGTGGCTTTTGCCACGGTGACATGGATTGGGGCGGTAACGGGGACGACGACGACGAACAGCTTTGGCGAGTATGGGGTGGCGGGATTGCCGGCAGGCGGTTACACCTTCATTGTCTCTGTGGGCGGGTGCGAACCTGCGATAGCACAGGTGGAGGTAATTGCCGGCACAACCATAACGCGGAATTTCTCACTAAGCTGCTGACACCTCCCCGACCAGCGGGCAGCGGGGCCACCCGTTTACCTTCTCTCCCAAACAAAAAAGCTGGCAGATCGTTTTGATCTGCCAGCTATTTGCAATTCCCTTTCATACCATACCTTCCTGAAGTCAGCTTTGGCTTGAAGGGTACAAACCAGCATCCTGAGGCGGCGTAACGAGCAAACCTATCCACAACAACTTTTGGCGGCTGGGGCGATCCTCGGATCGCGCTAACCAAACCCACCACATTTACAATTTCTGTTTTGGCTCTGACGCGCTAACCTCAAAGTGATGCATGGTTTGTAGCTAACTTTATGCTACCATAATCAGCAGTGGCTATAAATGACAAATGTCACACGCAAAAATGACATTCGTCATGCTGCAATGCGACAAAAAGGGCAGCGTCTGATGAACTTCTACGAACAGGTTTACAAGGTTGTACGGCGCATCCCGCCTGGCCGGGTGACCAGTTATGGGCAGATTGCGCGTATGTTGGGCGCGCCCAATGCGGCGCGGGCTGTAGGGTATGCGCTGCGGGCGCTCAAAGATAAACAGGATGATCCTACCTACCGGGCTGTGCCCTGGCATCGGGTCATCAACAGCCAGGGACGCATCAGTATCGTCAATCGGGAGTTCGCCGCCGATGAACAGGCACACCGTCTGCGGGCAGAAGGGATAGTCGTGGATGGCGAATATCGCGTGGACCTGGCCCAATACGCCTGGGCAGGGCTGGATTGGCTGGAAATTGACGACCTGCTGCAAGAATCTGCCTGATACGCTAAAATCAGCGTGTGAAACTGATTATCCAGATTCCCTGCCATAATGAAGCCGCAACGCTGCCAGAGGTGTTGGCGGAGATGCCGCGGGAAATTGCCGGCATTTCCCAAATCGAAACCCTGGTTATTGACGACGGCAGCAGCGACGATACCGCCGCCGTCGCCGCCAGTCTGGGCGTGACCCATGTGGTGCGCCATGCGCGCAACCTGGGGTTGGCGCGTGCTTTCCAGACCGGGTTGGACGCCTGTCTGCGCCTGGGGGCGGACATTATCGTCAACAGCGACGGCGACAACCAGTATCCAGGGCGATATATCCCTGGCCTGATTGCCCCCATTCGGGATCGCCAGGCAGACATCGTCATTGGCGACCGCCAGATCAGCCGTAATCCCTATTTCTCGCCGCTAAAGAAACGGCTGCAAAAATTGGGCAGTTCGGTAGTGCGGACGATCAGCGGCACAGATGTACCCGATACAGTCAGCGGTTTTCGCGCCTATTCGCGTGAAGCGGCGCTGCGGCTGAACGTCTTAAGCAAGTTTAGCTACACGTTGGAGACGATCATCCAGGCAGGCAAAATGGGGTTGGCGATTGCCAGCGTGCCTGTAGACACCAACCCGCCCACGCGCCCGTCTCGGTTACAGCGCAGCACGTGGCACTTTGTCAAGTCCCAGGCCAGCACCATTTTGCGGGTCTATGCTTTTTATGAACCGCTGCGCACCTTTAGTTATATGGCGGCGCCGTTTGTGGCTGCCGGCATCTTTCTCATCGTGCGCTTCCTCTATTATTATTTCTTCACCGCCGAACGAGGCGTTGGTCGCTTCAGCCAATCCGTCACGCTAGGCACGGGCTTGTTTCTGGTGGGTATCATCGTGCTACTGTTCGGCGTTCAGGCAGATATTGCCGGCAAACATCGCCAGCTAACCCAGGAAACGCT
>CAYQYJ010000222.1:3829-6489 GCA_964421605.1 uncultured Ardenticatenaceae bacterium
TGCAATCTGGCACGGTTGCCTTTCTCCAACGCAGTCCCCACAAACTATTTATCAACAATGAATGGGTCAATGCCGGCAGCGGTGAAACCTTCCTCACCCTTAACCCGGCCACGGGCCAGCCTTTGGGCGATATTGCCCTGGCGGGCGCGGCGGACGTAGACGCCGCTGTGGCTGCCGCGCGCGCGGCCTTTGACGGCGGGCCGTGGCGCACTATGAGCGGAACGGAACGGGGTAACTTGCTATGGAAGGTAGCCGACCTGATCGAGCGGCACGCCGACGAGCTGGCGGAGTTGGAAACGCTGGACAACGGCAAACCGCTGCGCGTCTCCCGTCATGGAGACATCCCATTCGCCGCCCGCCACTTCCGCTACTACGCCGGCTGGGCCAGCAAACTGGAAGGCAGTACCATCCCCGTCTCCATCCCCAATCAGTTTGTATACACCCTGCGCGAGCCCATGGGCGTGGTGGGTCTGATCATTCCCTGGAACTTCCCCCTGCTGATGGCTGCCTGGAAGCTGGCGCCGGCGCTGGCTGCCGCCAATACCGTCATCCTCAAACCTGCCGAGCAAACTCCCCTCACCGCCCTGCGCCTGGCGGACATCTTTGTAGAAGCAGGCTTCCCGCCGGGCGTCGTCAATATCCTGACCGGGCCAGGCGTACCTACAGGCGCAGCCCTGACGGCGCACATGGACGTGAACAAGGTGGCTTTCACAGGTTCGACAGAAGTAGGGCGCAAGATTATGGCGGCGGCTGCCGGCAGCAACTTGAAGCGCGTCAGCCTGGAACTGGGCGGCAAATCCCCTAACGTCATCTTCGCCGACGCGGATATGAGCAAAGCGGTGCGTGGGGCCATCTGGGCCGTCTTCAGCACCGCCGGGCAGGAATGCGTGGCGGGTTCGCGCCTGTTTGTGGAAAAGCCTGTCTATGAGCAGGTAGTCGAAGGATTGGCGGCGCAGGCGCAGCGCGTACGCGTGGGCGACGGCTTTTCTAAAGCACACATCGGCCCCATCATCTCCGCGCCGCAGCTAGAGCGTATCATGGGCTACATCAGCAGCGGGCGCGAACAAGGCGCGGAAATCGTCACGGGCGGCGAACGGCTGGGCGGCGACCTGGCGGACGGCTACTTCCTGCCGCCGACCATCTTCACCCACCAGGACGACTCACTGGCGCTGGTGCAGGAAGAAATTTTTGGCCCGGTGGTCGCTGTAACCGCTTTTGAATCGTGGGAAGAACTGGTCAGCCGCGCCAACCAGACGCGCTATGGGCTGGCGGCAGGGGTGTGGACGCAGGATGTAAGCAAAGCGCACCGCTACGCGCAGGCGATTCAGGCGGGCACAGTGTGGATAAACAACTACGGCCTCTTCGACGCCGCCGCCCCGTTTGGCGGCTACAAAGAAAGCGGCTTTGGCCGCGAAATGGGTAAGGATGCCCTGGAATTGTATACGCAGGTGAAAACCGTCTGGGTCAACCTGTAGCCAGATGTCCATCATATGCCCACAGTGGGCAGCGCACCTGCCTGATGAACTCTTGCTTTTGGATTAGAAATTCAACTTCTGATTAAAGCTTTGGAGGAGATATGCTGGCAACGCTTTCTGACACGCTGCAGAAGTATGCAAAGGGCTGGTTGATTCTGGCGCTCCTGGCGCTGGAAGTCTTGTTTAATGCGGTCATTTTGCCGCAGACACAAGCCCGGCTAGAAGCAAGCTCCGGGGGGACAGGGCCGATTGACCTGTTATTCTTTTACACGCCTGAAGAAGCATATGCGATGGTTGCCTCGTATGGCGACGCGGGTCGCGCCTTTTATCGCACCTTCGAATTAACGGGCGACATTGTCTACCCTATCGTCTATACGCTGCTTTTTAGCCTGCTGATTACCTGGCTGTTTCAGCGGGGTTTCGCGGCCAACAGCAAACTGCAAAAACTAAATGTTGTCCCTTTCGGCGGATGGTTGTTTGATTTGCTAGAGAACTTGTGCATCGTCGCCATGCTCTCACTATATCCATCTACGCCCGCCCTCGTGGCGATTCTGGCAACGATCTTTACCATGATCAAATGGGGTTTCGCAGGAGCGGCTGCCTTACTCATCCTGGTTGGATTGGTGATGGCTGTGAAAAATGGTTTCAGACGGCAATAACAAGCCCACCGGGCCTACACCCGATCCAGAAATCAATGATTTGCTGCAGGCGCTGGGGGTGGAAGTACAGGCATTGTTGGGGGAATGGCTGGTGGGGTTGTATGTGCATGGGTCGCTGGCCAGCGGGGATTTTGCGCCGTTGCGCAGCGACGTGGATTTTGTGGCAGCGACGAGGGAGGCGCTGCTAGAGGAAATGCTACCCCAACTAGCAGCCATGCACGCCCGCCTGCGCGGCAGCGGCTTGAAGTGGGCGGCGAAACTGGAAGGCTCCTACATTCCCCTGGCGGCGCTGCGGCGTTATGATCCGGCTAACTGCCGGCATCCCGCATTGCGGATTGACGGCAGCTTTGACGTGGATGAACACGGCAGCGATTGGATAATCCAGCGGCACATCCTGCGCGAACACGGTATTGCCCTGATGGGCCCGCCGCCGCACACGTTGATTGACCGCATAGAACCAGAGGCGCTGCGACAGGCAGCCTGGGGCATTCTGGATACCTGGTGGCGGGCTAAACTGGATGACCCC
>CAYQYJ010000223.1:0-6472 GCA_964421605.1 uncultured Ardenticatenaceae bacterium
GCTAAGTCCTGGCGCATGTGGCATTGTTTGTATTTTTTGCCGCTGCCGCAGGGGCAGGGGTCGTTGCGGCCTACCTTGGGCATTTCACGGCGCAGTTCGACGCCGCGCCCTTTGCCGCGCTGGACGACTTCATAACCGGATTGGTTAAGCTGCAAGCGGGCCGCGGCAGCCGCCTGCTGCCGGCGGATAAAGTCCTGGTGGGCGGCAATCTCGTGGAAGAAGCGTTCAGCCACGCTGGTGTCAATGTTGCCGCGCATGTCGGCAAACATCTGGTAAGAACGGCGCTTGTATTCCACTTTGGGGTCGCGCTGGGCAATGGCTTCCAAGCCGATTTCGCGGCGCAGGTCGTCCATGGCGGTCAGGTAGTCGCGCCATTCGCGGTCAATGGCGCTGAGTAAGAGCAAACGCTGGTAGTTCTCGTACTCCTGGTCGCCTATTTGGCGGCGCCATTTTTCGCGCTGCGCCGCCACGTAACTGGTGAGGGCATCCACCATCTGTTCGCTGTTCAGGGCGGAGATGCTCTCCAGCAGGAGTTCTTGCAGCGCGGCGTTAATCTGGCTGCGGAACCGCTCTTGTTGGGCGCGCAGCATGTCGCCGGTGACGCCTTCTACTTTGAATTGGGAGAAGGCGTGGTTGATCTGTTCTTCGGCGCGGCTCCAGATGCCGGCACGATCCACGGCGCCGGCTTGTTCGGCTAAAAACTCGTTAAACAGGCTTTCTACAATCTGCAAGAAATCCTGGCGCATTCGTTCGCGGAGTTCCAGATGGCCCGAACGGCGCGTCGCCAGCACCCCAGCGACGTTGGGAATTGCCGGCAGCAGGGGCACAAAACGCCCTACCGCCTGCAAGAACTGGAGCAAGTTAGCGCCTTCTTGCAGATTCTGCTCAGCCAGACGGGTGATTCGTTCCGCCAGACGGGCTGTACGCAACTCAGCCAGTTCAGCCCGATCCAGGTTAGCCACATCGGGGAGCAACCCGCGCAGGCGCATAATCACGCCGTTGACGTTCACGTCGTCCGTGGCATCCGTGCTGTAGTCGGCTATAGCCCGATCTACTTCTGAACGCACAAAGGCGACGTAATCATCCAGGTAATTGGCGGCTACTTCAGCCATTTTGCCGGCAAAAGCCGCATCTACTTTCAATCCCAGATCGCTGGCTGCGCCCATTAAGATTTCGCGCCTTTCATTATATATTGCCAGGCGCTGCTTATTCATGACGTCGTCATATTCGACCACGTTCTTGCGAATGTCAAAGTTGTAACCTTCGATACGTTCTTGAGAACTTTCAATCAGGCGATCTAACATGCCGCTTTCAATGGGCATGTCGTCGGGAATGTTGGTGCGAGACATGAAGTTCTTCAGGCGCTCGCCGCCAAAGCGGCGCATCAGGTCGTCTTCCAGGGAGAGGAAAAAGCGGGAACTGCCAGGGTCGCCCTGACGCGCGGCGCGCCCGCGAAGCTGGTTGTCAATACGGCGGGATTCGTGCCGTTCAGAGCCGATGACGTGCAAGCCACCCAGCCGCCACACTTCCTGCCGCTCCTGCTCGGCGGCTGCTTTTATCTGCTGAATGCGGGGAATCAAGCCAGGGGATAAACCGGGCACTTCCTGGACGACTTTTTGGGCGTAGGCGAGATCATTGCCCAATACGGCGCGAATCAGCGCCGCCCGTCCATTGTAGTGTTGTTCAAAAACGTATTCCGCCAGGAACTGCGCCTGCGCTTGCGGTTCTCTGGCTGCCGTCTGGTAGCGGGTGTACAGGTCTGTCAGGCGAATGGCGTCATCCACCATGACCACGTCTTTGTCCAACGTGTCCAGTAGCTCACGCGCCTGGCGGGTCTGGTTGGCGCGCACCAGGCGCAGGACGTTCAAAGCCTGGTTAAAGTCAAGGTCGTACTGGTCGCGGAAGGTGCGCGCCAGGTAACCTACTACCTGGACTTCTTCGATTTCAGCCAGGGCGTCGTCAAAGTCGTTTCTAGCCTTTATCAGTTCGTCCAGCAGCGACGGGTGCAGTTTGGGGTGCTTTTGGGCATAGGTGCGGGCGGCTTCCTCGCCCTCGGTCAGCCAGCGGAGGGCCAACTGCGTCATCAAAACGCGGTCGAACAGTTCTTCTTCCAGGGTTTCCGCCGCTAACCCTTCGGGGTTGCCGCCTAATAAAATGTCTGTACCGCGACCAGCCATGTTGGTGGAAATGGTGACCGCCTGTTTGCGTCCAGCCTGGGCGACGATCAAGGCTTCTGATTGGTTACGCTTGGCGTTCAGGACGTTGTGCGGAATCTTTTCATGATTGAGACGGCGGTCAATCAGTTCGGAATGTTCGACGGATGTGGTGCCAACCAGGATGGGGCGGCCCAGGGCGTGAAAATGCTTGATCTCGGCAATGATGGCCTGGTCTTTGGCGTCCACATTGCCATACACCTGATCGGGAAAATCGGTCCGTTTGAAGAAAACAGGTTCGTCTGCCCGCTGGGGGTTAGCGTAGTAGGTTTCGTCGGCGTTTTCCAGCTTGCGTTTCCGTTCGACCAACCCCATGGCGTTGGTGTCCACAATGTATTGCACATTGGTGGGCAAAGCGGTCACGTCCAGGTTGTATATCTCGCCAAATTCTTCGGCATCGGTGACGGCGGTTCCGGTCATGCCGCCCAGTTTGTCATAGAGACGGAAGTAGTTTTGCAACGTGATGGTGGCAATGGTGACGTTTTCGCGCTGCACCTGGACACCCTCTTTGGCTTCAATGGCTTCGTGCAGCCCGTCGGAATAGCGCCGTCCGGGCATCAAACGCCCGGTGAAATCATCTACGATAACGACCTCACTATTGTTTTGCACCACGTATTCGTGATCACGATGGAACAGGTATTCCGCCTTTAAGGCATTGTCGGCATAGTAGGTCAGTTGAAAGAAACGGGGGTCATACAGGCTGTCGCCCGCTTCGACGTCAATTTCGGGGATGCGGCTTTCCAGTTTGGCGATGCCCTGTTCGGTGAGGGTGATGCTGCGGCTCTTCTCATCCAGGTCGTAATCGCCGTTTGGCTCTTCGCCTTCTGCCGCCGTGTTGCGGCGCAAGCCGCGCACATATTGGGCAAAACGGCCATATTCCTGCCCGCTGGTGCCAGAGGGGCCAGAGATAATGAGCGGGGTGCGGGCTTCGTCAATCAGAATGTTGTCTACTTCGTCAATGACGGCGTAGTGAAGCTGGCGCTGTACCAAGTCTTTGGGGTTGGAGACGAGATTGTCCCGCAGATAGTCAAAGCCAAATTCGCTGCTGATGCCGTAGGTGACGTCCGCTTCGTAGGCTTCGGTGCGGGTGCAGGGGCGCCAGTGGACCAGGCGCTCATCTTCTAACTGCGTGCCGGGGGAGACGTATTCGGGGTCGTAGAGGGCGGAGAAGTTTTGGGGACCAATGCAGCCGACGCTTAAGCCTAGCAGATGCAGAATTTTGCCCATCCAGCCGCCGTCGCGGCGGGCCAGGTATTCGTTGACGGTGACGAGGTGGACGCCCTTGCCAGAGAGGGCGTTCAGGTAGAGGGGGAGGGTGGCTACCAGCGTTTTCCCTTCGCCTGTGCGCATTTCTACGACCTGGCCTTGATGCAGCAGGTAGCCGCCGATGATTTGCACGTCATAATGGCGCATCCCTGTAGCGCGGATGGAGGCTACGCGCACCAGGGCGAAGGCTTCGGGCAGGATGTCATCCAGAGTCTGGCCCGCCGCCAGGCGTTCTTTGAAGCTGGCGGTGTGCTGGCGCAGTTCGTCGTCTGTTTGGGCCTGATAAGTCTGCTCAAACTGCTCAACGGCAGTAATGACGGGCTTCATATTGTTAATGAGGCGAATGTGGGGTTCGCCTACGATTTTGTTGATGATTTTTTTGAACATCTCGTATCCTTACGGGAATCTACAGTGACCAGTGACGAGTGGCGAGTGGTCAGTGGTCAGAGTGATTCGTGGCGAAATCGCCCACCCGATTTTGGAAAATCGGGCTACAATGGCGCATTCCTTATTCGTTAAAGAGCTGACCGACGCTGCGGCCTTCGTGGGAGCGCTGGATGACTTCGCCCAGGAGGGAAGCCACGCTCAAAATGGTGAAGTTGGGCAGGCGCTTGTGGTCGGGGATGGGCAGGGTGTCGGTGGTGATGTACTCCTGAACGGGCAGGTCGCGCAGGCGGTCTATGGCGGGATCGGACAGGACGGCATGGGTGAAAGCCACGTAAACGTGGCGTCCGCCGTTTTCTTTGACGACGCGCACCGCCTGGGCCATGGAGCCGGCAGTGTCTACGATGTCGTCTACAATGATGACGTCTTTGCCCTGAACGTCGCCAATCAGGCCGAGGGCTTCGCGCACCATCAGGTCGCCGGCGGTGCGGCGTTTCTCTACAAAGGCAATGGAGCAGTCGAGCATGTCGGCAAATTTGCGCCCCATTTTGGCAAAACCCAGGTCGGTGGTGACGAGAACGGGGTCTATCAGGTTTTTGGTCTTCAAATAGTCTACCAGCAGGTAGCGGGCGGTCAGGTGGTCGCCGGGAATTTTGTAGAAGCCTTGAATCTGGCCGGCATGGAGGTCAATGGTCATCCAGCGGTCAGCGCCAGCGACTTCGATCATGTCTGCCAGGAGGCGGGCGGTGATGGGCACGCGGGGCAGGGTTTTCTGGTCGCTTTGGGAGTAAGCCAGGTAGGGGCAGACGAGGGTGATGCGTCCGGCGCTGTCGCGGTTGACACAATCAATGGCGATGAGGGTTTCCATGATGTTGGTGTGAACGGGTTGGGAGTGGCTTTGGATGATAAAGACGTCCTGCCCGCGCACGCTTTCTTTTAGCTGAATCCAGATGTTTTTGTTGGGGAATTGGATTATGTCCCAGGCGCCGAGAGGCAGGCCCAGGTAATGGGCAATGCGTTGGGCCAGTTCTGGGCAGCCAGAGCCGGCTAATAGTTTTATTTCGCCATAGGTACGTGTGGTCATGGTTTATGTGTCAAATGGCTAACTAACCAGGTGCAAGGCACTGGCCACAGGAGTTTGAACAGGTCAAAACGGTTCGGCCAGTGTCTTGCACCATCGTTTAGACGCCGATGCGGGCGCATAGTTGGGTCACGGCGGCGTAGGGGTCTATCTGGCGGGCGGCGATGGCGGCGATGAGTTCCTGGCGCTGCGATTCGGGAACGACGGCAGCCAGGTGGGCCATGAAGCGGGCTTGTAGAAGGTGGTTGAGTTCTTGCCGGCTGCGTTCTTGCTCGCGCACGCGCCATTGACCGCTTTCGCGCAGGTAGGCGCGGTGTTGTTGAATGTGGTCTACCAGGGCGGCGATCCCCACGCCTTCGGTGGCTACGGTCTCGCACAAAATGGTTTCCCAACGGGGTGAGCCGTCTGGAGGGGCGCCGTTGTCGTGGCCGGGAGTGGACATGAGCTGTCCGTGATGGCGGATTTCGTAGCCGGCGCGGGTGCCGGCAGGGTTGAGGTGCAGCATCATTTGCAGCGCTTTGACGGTGCTGTTTTTGCTGGGGCGGTCGGCTTTGTTGACTACCAGGATGTCGGCGATTTCCAGGATGCCGGCTTTGATGGTCTGGATTTCGTCGCCCATGCCGGGGGCTTCAATGACGAGGACGGTGTGGGCTGTGCCGGCAATGTCTACTTCTGCCTGTCCCGCGCCTACGGTTTCAATCAAGATGATGTCAAAACCGGCGGCGTCCAGCACTTTGACGACGGCGGCGGTGGCTTCGGCCAAGCCGCCGAGACGGCCGCGGGAAGCCATGCTGCGGATGAAGATGCCGGCATCTCCCGCCAGATCGCGCATACGCACGCGGTCGCCGAGCAGGGCGCCGCCGGTAAAGGGGCTGCTGGGGTCTACGGCGACAATGCCAACCTGGAAGGAGGCGCCATCGGGACGCTGGCGAGCGCGGAAGGCTTTGGCGAGTTCGTTGACCAGGGTGCTCTTACCGGAGCCGGGGGAGCCGGTGATGCCGATGACGTGGGCGCGCCCGGTGTCTGGATAGAGGGCGCGGACGGCGGCTTCGGCGCCGGTCTGGCTGCGCTCTACCAGGGTGATGACGCGGGCCAGGGCGCGGCGGTTGCCCTGGCGTAAGGCGGCAATGAGGTCGTCGTTGATCTGGTTATCCTTCACCGAGTACGCGCTCCCGGATGGTCTGGACGATTTCTTCGGTGCTGGCGCCGGGGCCGAAAATGCCGGCAACGCCTTGCTCACGCATGGTGGGCCAATCGTCGTTGGGGATGATACCGCCGAGGTAGACGGGCACATCAGCCATGTCGTGCTGGCGCATCAGATCCATGATGGCAGGCACGAGGGTGATGTGGGCGCCGGATAACATGCTGAGGCCAATGACGTCTACGTCTTCTTGCAGGGCCGCTTCGACGACCATTTGGGGCGTCTGGCGTAGACCGGTGTAGATGACTTCCATGCCGGCATCGCGCAGGGCGCGGGCAATGACTTTGGCGCCGCGATCATGCCCGTCCAGGCCGGGTTTGGCAATCA
>CAYQYJ010000224.1:0-6433 GCA_964421605.1 uncultured Ardenticatenaceae bacterium
TAAGTCGTAGGTACGGGTGAAACGCTCTGCATTCAGCAGCGTGAGGGTGTAGGTTATGCCCTCACCCGGTTGGGCAAAAGCTGGCCCAGCCAGCGTCACGGGCATATCCGTGTCGCTGGGCGCAATTGGAACAAATAGGTCAGGGGCAGCCAGAGGAAAAACTTGCACGGGCTGGTAATTCAGCGTACGAGCGTCAAAAATGGGCAGTAGAGTCCCGTATGACCTGTTTGTGCCTGTTGCTACCTGCGTTACTGCCAGCGTCAGCCATAACAGCGCCCACGCCGGCAGCATCCCCCACAACCAACCTCGTCCTCTATTCACAACCAACTTATGCTTCATTCTCATTTCTTTTGCCCTTAAATGAACGGAGCAAGGCTTGTGTCCCTTCTGCCTTCATTCTCCTATCGCATTACGCCATACGTGGCGTATATATCCTTACCCACGTTGTCCGCCTGCAGCGCATCCCAGGTCAACACCACACGCCCATCGTCAAATGGATCGCGCACCAGACGCAGGTTCATACTGGGCCGAATCACTGTACGGGACAAGAAGGCTGTACCAGGGGCGGTAGCGCATTCCATCATTCCCATGGTACAGATCATCTGTGTTGGCCGTCCAAAACGAATGAAATTGCTGCCTGGCGGCGGGTCGCCCGTCTCGTAGAGATAGAAAAAACTGGCAGATGGAGGGTCGGTAGCCAGAGAAAGAACAGGGAACACATCTGGTCGAATGGCCCCGCTGCGGCTGCCGTTTGGGTCACGGTTCTCAGCGACGACAATTGGCTCTGTCCAAGACGCGCCGCCATCAGCAGACCAGGCAGCATACACCTGATATGCATCCCGCTCTCCCGGCGGGTTGCTGCCACTGTCCTGGTAAAAGGATGTCCAGCCGTCAGGAATGCCAGCAGGAGAGAAAGCCTCTTCAAAATCTCCGTTTAGCAGGGTCCCATTAGTCACCGCCGCTCCATCCCAGGCAACCAGTCCGAACTGGTCGGGGCTACTCAACACGCCACGCAAGAAGAGGGTCACTGTTTCCGCTGCCGGCAAAACAGTAACGCTAAAGGGGGTGAAAGCTGTCGGTGTAGTGGCTGGCGACCACACTACCTCAGGCCCATCAGGGGTTCCCCCTCCGTCAGGGTCTATCCCCAAACGCAGCGTCAGGTTAGCTTCAGCCTCTGTTTGCGCCAGGCCCCAGGCAGAAAAGGTAAGAGGGCTATTCGGATCGGAAACGGTTACAGACTGCTGCAAGCCCGCATCGAAGGGCGCATCCTGGCTGCGCCAGCGGATAGCATTCAGACCGCTGTAAATGGTGTCTGGGTTGGCGATCTGATCGGGATAGAGAGGATTGGCTGCCTCGTATTGCGGCTGGCTGAAGAAAGGAGTTTGTGGCAGGGGGACAGGTTGTCGCGTTACCCAGGCAGCGTACACCCACGCGGTGTCTGCATCTTGTGCCAGGTAATCCAGCCCAATAGGTCCAATGAGTTCCGTGTCCGGCGGCAAGGAGAAACTGGCTACCTGCTGCCACAAATTAAACCATGAAAGGTAACGCAGCAGACGCACGGTCTCCGCGTCGCGCACGGTTAGAAAGAGACCAAACCAATAGTGGCCGCCAGGAATGCCGAAAACATTCTCCACCTCCTCGTTGTAGAAGGGGTACACAGCGGTTAATTCCCCATGGGTCACGAATTGTGTTAGCCAGGCCTCGCCAGAGAGATGTTTGGCCTGAAAAAGGCTGCCATCCTGTGCGTAGAAGACGTGCGCCCAGTTTTGCGCATCTACGACCACTTTGGGCTGGTATCCTGCGGCGACGAAGATGGGTTCCACGTCGGCCGGGTGCACACCCTGATCGGCGGCGCGGTACTGAATCTGACCATCTTGTTCATAAACCACGTGCAAGCGATTGATACGACTGAACGCCAGGGAGACGGCGCTGCCGGCATCTACCCGCCGCACCTGAAAATGTCCCCCACCTCGCCCCAGGGCCACGTAGATGGCAGACTCATCTCCTTCCGCTGCCAACCAGGCCACCGCCATCAGATCATCGCCCACCGCCACGGCCGCCAATTCCTGGTCGGCTATATCCAGCGACAGGTTAATTACCTCGGTGGCGGTAAAGCCACTGGGAGGCATAGCAATGGGCGTGGCTGTGGGGATGGGCGTGAGGCAGTAGATAGCGTTATCCCCCTCATCAGGCGGCGGCGGCGGGTTGAACAGGTCTGGGTCTGAAGGGCGGGTGGCTGTGGGGATGATTTGGAAACCGTCGCCATTACAGTCGGGGAGAGCAGGCTCATCATCGCCGTTGCAGCCGGTAAGAAATGCCAGCAGGAGCAAAGATGTGGTCAGGTAAATAGTTGTGATGCGCATGTTCTTTTCCTCAACCGACTGGCGCTATCAGCTTTTGCAAGCAGCAGGCAACCGAAATCAGACCTGATTGCTATGACGCAACTGGAAGGTAGCTGGCGGAAATTCCACCACTATGATGAGTTTGTCAGTAGATGGGAGGCGGGCCTAAATGGACAAGCAGCAAACGCCGACTATGTGCACGTTTGGGCGTTATCCGGCCGGGGCTGTTGCCAGCCAACGCTGCGGTGGCAACCAGATGTGAAATAAGTGTCCACTTTTTTGATACTGGTGTGGTTCTGGACGCTCTATTGCCATATTCATGCGGTAAAGAACGGTAAGTACACGCTGGCGTACACGAGCAAAGGTAGAAAGATGAATACCCAGTAGCTCACTCAGATCTTGTGGATGTAGACCCAGGTTAGACCACAACATAACAGAAAGCAGTTGATCCCGTAGAGTGACCGCAAACTTGCGACCAGCGCGCGACGGCTGTAATCGGCCTGTGTAACGGTGACGTTCTACCATCAAGAGTGACCAGGTTGCGGCAAATTCCTCATAGAGGGCGTCAAAATCAGCCACTTGTAAGCCGCTTAAACAGTGAAATGTCTCTTCGTCCTGGCTTAATGCTTGATATATCACCTTTATGAACCTTGTGTCCAGATTCTGTTGTGCAATTCCGAACGAACACTATCGTAAAGCCAATTCAAACAGGAAACAATGGCATTTTGAGACAGTTTTTTTCATAGCACCTGGGTGCTATCTATGCCAGGGCGCTCAGTCATATGGGAGCGACAAACGAACTCGCGTACCGGTTGGCTGCCCTGGTTCGATTTCCAAATGTCCCCCACCAATGGATGCCCACCAATGCATATCCGCTATACCAAAATGATGCTCTCGCAGCAGTTCATTCAAAGATTGGCGTATTTCAGCTTTTCCGATTCCATCGTCTCTCACTTCAAGCCGCACCTGACCCGCGTCAACTGCAAGGCTGACCCACACCTGGTTAGCCCCAGCATGTTTGGCGATATTGTTTAGCGCCTCAGCGAGTACGTAATGAACCGCATATTTGATGGGGTCAGGCATTTGTACCTGTGCCGTGGCTTCGGTGTCTAGCGACACTTGCAGTTCGTCGTGTTTTTCCGCAAATTCACGCACCAGGTGGCGCACCATCCAGGGCAGGGATCGAGTCAAAGCAGGTGGGCGCAGATCAGAGACAATGCGTCGCAAGTCTTTTGTTACCTGGCGGATGGCCTGGGCCGCTTCTTGTGCCGCTTCTTCGGATAATCCACCACGAAGTCGGGCTGTCACCAAAGCCAGCGTTTGTAACGGCTCGTTGTGTATTTCTGTCGCTAACTGTTGTCGCTGCAATGTTCGCTCGTAAATCATCTGCTTTGAAAGGCTGCGGGTGACTTCTATCAGACTGATCACTTGCAGGCTGGAAGCCAGAATGTCGGCGATGTCCTGCAGCGTGCGAACCTGGCGGGCGTTAAAATACCCATTGAGCGGGCGTGAAAGTAAGAAAAGCCCCAGCATCTCTTCACGAACAGAGATGGGGAGTGCAATTTCGCCCCATGCCGGCAATTCAGCCAATGGCTCGGCGCTGCCGGCACGTAAAAAAAGCCAGCGCCATTCTGGAACATCGGCCAAAACAATTGGCAATACCGGGCCGTGCGCAGCCAATAAATGGTAGTTGTCGCCTTCCTTGACCAAAACAGCAATGTGCGTGACATTGAGACGAGTCGCGATTTGCTCCAATACATTGGCAACGGTAGCCGGTTCCGGATTAGCTGAAAGCCGCGAAGTGACAGCCAACAAAGCGTCTGGCTCTAGCGGCTCCCGTCCGTATAAAAGTGTGTCCACAAACGCCTGAACCTGCTTCTGGCCGGCAACAGCTACACCCAAAAGAAGCAACAAAAACCCACCGTGCGGCAGAATGGTTCCCTCCGATGGCCATGCCAGCTCAAGGAAATAAAGACCGCTTACATAAGCCATGCTCACAGCCAATACCAACACCGCAATAGTGATGAGGCGGCTGAAAAAGCCGTCCAATACCAGGTAACCATGCCGGTGCAAGGCAAAGAAATAGCCAGCCGGAGCAAACAAGAGCAGACTGAAAACAAATGGGTAAGGGACGAAGATGTACTTGTCCAGTGGTAAGACGACAAAAATAAAAAGGGGAACCACAGCCAGTGCCAGACACAACAAGAGAATGGTAAGCTGCTGGCGGACATATGAATCAGGCGGCTCCCGCAGCAACCGTACCAGGAGAATAGCAAGGGAGGCGACCACGCTGACGCCCGTAAGCACAGTCAGGATCGTGAGCAGGCTGATACCCGTGAGTTGCCCCACGCTTGTAGTTGGGAAGAGAAATAACACTTCCCCTGCAGCCAGCAATGCAAACAAAGACAGTACAACAAAACACCCCCACAACACCCGGCGCGCATACACGGGAAAGGGAGCGTGACGAGGCACTAAGCCCAGATAAAGCAAGATAAGGGGAAAAAAGAAGATAAGGCAGTTGCCTACGATCCATCCGCCAGGCGCGCCAAGTTGCGCTGGCGCTGGGCTGAGAATGCCGGCGCCAACCAACTGAAAGCTAAATCCGACATACAAGGGGGCAAATTCAAGGGGGCGCGCAAATAATACGTTTAGGAATCCGATACCCCAGAAAGCCAACCCCAGGACAGCTAAAGTCAGCTTCCACGTCTGCGTAACCCCATCGTTAACTACGGGCACACTCTGCACCCACGTCTGCCCATCTCGTTGAATTGTCAGCGCATAATGGGAACGGAGAGGTGGGTAAAACAGGGTATCTCCCCGTCGTACGGGTTGCCCATCAATTGCCAGAACGATGTCGCCAGGCTGCACGTATTGATTGTATTCGTCTTCGACGATTTGCAGCACAGTTAACGTGGTATCCGGCTGCCACCCCAGAAACAAGGCTAGTGGCGGCACCGCCGTCCAGATATACAGTGCAAAGTAAATGACAACCAACAAAGAAGCAAACGAGATGAAAATTCGGCCCCGATACAAGTTCACTCTCCCATCATAACGACGGCATCCTACACCACATAACTTGCCAGATACGGCTTCAGCCCAGGAAATAACTCTAAAATAGCGGCAGCCTGGGATTGATAGGCTCGTACCATCTGCCTGCATTTATTCATGGCCCCCATTCTTTCCAGTGCAGCAATGAGCAAGTCTATTTGCGCTGGAGTCAACGGGGATTGAGTAAGCATCTGTTGCAACAAAGAATACTCAGGGTGTTCTGTCATCGACAGACCTGTGAGTATGGGCAACGTGTATACCCCATTTGCCAGGTCCTCTGGCAAATCCAGACAATCATCCGCCAGTTGCATAGCCATGCCTAGCGCCAGACCTAATTCCCGTAACGCCTGCAAGGTGGTTTCATCGTCTGTCGCCAGGCGGCCTCCTATCCAAACGCCTGTGGCAATAATGGTTGCAGCTTTGCCGGCAACGTGAGTGAGGTAAGTCGAAAGGGACCACTCCCCACCTTGAATCCGTTCGCGTTCCTGCGCCGCGCTTCCCAGGACAGCGGCGTTACCCAATGCGTTCAGGAGATCTGAGAGTGTGTCACTATCGGCTTCTAGCTGCCCTAGCGCCATGGTCGCCCAGCCCATAGCCGCAATGCCGGCATTTATCCCTTCTACCTTCTCTCCGTCTTGCACCCCGTCGAACAGATGAGATGCTGCCAGATATAGAGCCCAGGCTGTCACTGCCGGCAGTATCCTGGCATACTCTCCTCCCCGGTCTACAGCAATGAACGTTACCAAAGGTAACAAATCTTGTTTAATTGCACCTGGCTGTCTGGCCCGCGCAGTAAAATAGCTGCGGATGCGCTCACTTATCGGCCCAGGGAAAGCCGTAAGAAGCGCCCCCACAGCATCTTGCAGCAGTTGATAGAGCATAACCAGCTCCGCCTCACTGGCGTGAGTTGCCGGCATCCTCTCCTCATCTTGACAAAGAGACATCATTAATACATATCGGCGGCATAGACTGGCATTCCGGCCAGAGAAAAAATACCAGTCTACACCCTTTGGCAGCTTACCTATCTATAGCAACCGTCAAGA
>CAYQYJ010000225.1:0-6393 GCA_964421605.1 uncultured Ardenticatenaceae bacterium
GGGTGGGTGGCTGTGCCCAGGTGGCCGCTGTTAAAGTCGTACCCCACGGCAGCGGCAATGGCGCGGGCAAAGGCTTGCTGCTGCGCCACGTCGTAAGGCTGGTGCAGGATATGGCTGTCTACCGGGCGGCCCCGTTCTTGAATGGCCCGCAGCAGGGGGACGGTGGCGGCTTTAACGGCGTCGAAGACGGCGCGCACGTCGGCGGTGCGCGCATCCTGTTCAAATTTGTCCAGCAGGGGATCGTATTTTTCGGCTTCGTAGCCGTACAGTTCCGCCATTTCCTGCCCCAGGCCCACGACCTGCGCCAACCAGGGTTGGAAGATGGCGAAGTCGTTTTGTTCGCGGGCGCTTTTCCAGGCGATGTTGGCCTGGGCGCTGATTTGGGTGCGGCGGGCCACGAATTCGGGCGGCAATTTGGTGTTGATTTCGTAGTCGCGGCGCAAAAAGCGGATCAGGCTGGCGGCAAAGGAGTCGTAATCGGCCCCGTTCAGGCTGGCGGCGGCGTTTTCGATGAGTTCGCCCATTTCGGGCGACGTTTGCATGGCGTGCACCAGGCGGTTGAGGGTGGTCATCTGTTGGGTGCGAGCGGGCATTCCGGCTGGCGGCACATTCACTTCCCGATCCCAACTGAGCAGCGCCTGCACTTTTTGCAGATCGTGTATTTCGTTGACTTTAGCCAACAACAGGTCAAATGGGGTGGTCATCAGAGCGCTCCGTGAGGGTTTTCCAGACTGGAGCAGTCTTAGAGACTGCTCCAGTCTAAGGTGACAGCGGCGGCGGCGATTAGCTGCGTAATTGGCAGCAGGCTCGATGCGCCGTCTCGATAGGGCCAGTGCAAGATGTTGATGGCAATGTAGTCGGCGATGGCCCACAAGCCAAAGCAGCCGAGGGCGCAGAGAATAATGGCGATGGCAATAGCCAGCACCAGACAACTTTGCGCCCAGGAGAAGCTGGTTGCCGGCATCACCCGCACCTTCGACGCCCCACGCCCAGGCGGAACAGCGCTAATGGGCTGCCTGGCTGGGCGTTGGCGGCGCGGCGGCAGTAAAACGGCAGGCCCCACCTGACCCGCGCCCGTGCAGCCGTAAGCCGTGCAGCGATTGCCATTGGCTTGCCAGCAGGCAGTGTGATGGCGCGTGGCGTCTTCTGGACAGACGACCATTTCGTCCCCGGCGCGAAACGCTTCTTTGCATAAGGCGCAGGCTTCGCCTAAAAAGGGAGAGGTCGGGTCAATGGAGATCGGGGTAACGGGCATGGGTTATGTGCAACTACGTCGCGCTTGCAGAGGAGCGACGCGCTTCTGGCCTGATCAATCTAATATGCGGATGGCCCGCAGCAGTCGCTCAAATAAGACAGCCCAGAAGGAGCGTTTCCGATCTTGCTGGCGGCGCTGCTCCTCTGCTTTGAGCCGTTTTTCGTACCCGTTGCTGGCTACGGGGCGCGGTCGTTCTTTGGGCAAATCGCTGTAGGTGATGCGCATCACCGGCCCCAGGTCTTGCCCATACACACGAAATTCTGTATGGCCGCAGCCCAAAATGGCGCACTTGCCGCCGCTTTGTTCCCAACACGCCTTGTGGTAGAGCGTGCCGCATTGGCGACAGATGACGGGAGTGAGCGCCGCGCCATCCACGTTTTTCTCCACGGCGCTGGCGCAAATGGGGCAGTTCAGGCTCAATTGATTGGCCTGGGCAATGTCTTCGTTGGAGATAGTCAGCGGATCGTTCTCGATCATTTCAGCCAGTTTCGGCGTTCAACTTACAGATGGTCATTCCGAAGCGACAGTTTGTAGTGGGCGTCAGCCCCGCCGGAGGCGGGGCTGACGCCCATTTTTACGGGTAATTTTTGGCGCATGTGCGCCCAAAATTACCCGTCTCAGATATTTTTCACACGTTTTGTCGGGTGGGTATGCAACCAAAGAGATCGCCACAGTTTACTGAGGGGTTACCATACGCCGCCATGTTGGGTAGATTATACCATTGTCGCCAACCCGGTGCGACGCGCTGCGCCAGCGGTTCACCAACTGCTGCGCGCCCAGGCGGGCCAGGGAAATTCGTAGGGATCAACCCGCGATTTCTGGCGATCCCAGCAGAAGAAGCCGCTGCGCTGCGCCCGCGGGTCCAGCACCAGGGCTACGTGCCATATCTGGGTGAAGAAGTTCTGGTGAATGAACTGATCCATGCCAGACAGAAAAATACCAAAACCCGGATGGGTGTGATACCAGCCCACAATCACGGCGTCCCCTTCGGGATACCGTTCGATCAGTTTGTCGTTGACGTAGCGCCAGCTTTCGGGGGTGTAGGTGACGCTGGCGCCGTGCATCCGCGTGTGCCGGGCCATGATGATGTCCGTGATATGCACCAGATAACGACCATCGGGTTGTTTTTCGGGTGGGGGGCCGACTAACATGCCGGCAACTTCCCGATCCATACTCGATAAGGCGTGCGCCTGGGCATCCCGGAAAGCGGGTTCGTTCATCAAAATATCCGCCGCCGTCCAGGTGGCGTGTCCCAACGGGCGGCGTTTACCCAGGATGCGGATGTGGGACGGGAAGATGGGACGGGTGGGCGCGCCGGGGCGCGCTTCTCGTTCCTCGTGTACCGGCTCGGACTCCGCCACTGTGATGCTGGGTTCGTGCTCGTCTGGGGCGCTCTCTGCCGCGGGCGGCGCGGCTTCGCTCACGTCTGCTTCGGTGGGCGTTTCGGGCGCGGCGACCGTTGCTGCGCCGGCTTCTGCGGCGGCGGGTTCGGCGTTGGCGGCGGCTGCCGGCATGGTCGCGGCAGGCTCCGCCGCCGCCGTTTCGGCGTCCGCCGGGAGCAGCGCCGGCGCGGCGGACAGAATGACGTGATCCAGCAGCGCCGCCAGGTCGGGGGATGGCTCTGGTTCGTTTGCCAGCCGCACAGCCAGCGAAATGCCCGTTTGCTCAGTTAAATCCGCCAGCCGGATCGCCTGATACGCCTGCCATACTTCGGCTTCCAGGGCGTCGGCGTAGCGCTGCAAATCAGCCAGCGTACAGTCGCCCAACCGCTTGATCTGCCCGTCGCTGGTTTCCATTTGATCGGAGGACTTGAGCAGGATGTGGGCGGTGGCTGTCTCTGCCGGCGCAGGCAGCGACAATGTAATGACAGCCAGATAGGTGGTTTCGTTTGTTTCCATCATGTGGGTTTCGTGTAATTGCCGTGTAGCGGTAGCGGTCAGCGCGGCGCGGTCAATAATCGTTCTAACAGCAGCCCCAGGCTGATGAGCAGGCTCAGGCTGCCCAGGAAAACGCCCCACCAGGGACTAATGGGGGGTAAGCCGGGCCCGACATGGCGGGCCAGCATGACGTGGCTGCTGGCTTCGGTGTACGGTTGGTTGGTGATCTCCCAACCAACCAGGCTGCCTGGTTTCTGGTCCAGCCATTCATAGAAGCCGGCAATGGGCAAAATTTGTTTGCCCAGGCCAGCGCTTTCCCAGCCAAAGAAGCAGGCTTCCTGGCGCATGGGGTCTACCACCAAACCGATCTGCCAGGGCAGGGTGAAGGCGGCGGAATGCACCACCACGTCGTCGGCGGAGTAAAAGACGCCCAGGTCGGGGTGGGTGTGGAACCAGCCGACAATGTCCAGGTCCGGGTATTGCGTTTCGCGGGCGTGGTTGATGTGCGCCCAGGTGTCGGCGGTGAAGGTGAAGTGGATAGGGCCGTGATCGCTGGAGGGGGCGGGCAGCGCCGCCAGGATTTCGACGAACGTTTGCGCCTGATGCCGGCATACGCGGCCCAACAACGCCCCGCCTACCTCCCGTTCCATATCGCTGATGGTGTGCGTCTGGATTTGCTGGATAGCCGTCTGCCCTAGAATGACGCGCACCTGTTTTTGCAGGGGAAATTCACCGTGTAGCACTACGTCGCCGGCAAAAGCTGCCGGCATCATCTGCGGCAAACTATCTAAAGCGGCCTGGTCAAGCTGGTGGCCTGCCGGCACATGCACTCCCAGGGGCGCGTCTGCCTGTTCCGCCGGCGCCGTTTCTGTTTCATTAGAGAATGTTGATGCCGAAGTCATCCGCTTCCTCTGCCGCTCCCAGTTTGATCAAATCATCCAGGGACTGCCCCTTCAACGGGCGATCGTCAATCGGGAACAGACTCTTATTGCGCAGCGCCCAGCCTGCCGCCTGCGAGTTCATGGGGTCCATGGGATCGAAGTTTTTATACTGCACCATTTCGCCCAACGTCAACAGCAATTCATCCAACGTTTTGGCGGGCCACCAGGGACCAATGCACACCGCGCCCGTGCGATGGATGTTGGGGTGGAAGATCGGCGTCAGCCATTTCAACTGCGGCTGCTTGAGCGGATACTCGGCGTGCAGATAAACCGTCACCTCATGCACTTCAGAGTAGACGGGCCGGTTGCTGGGGGTGAGCTTTTCCACGCCGCGGCAGGTAAAACGAATGCGATACCGCTCTGGCGGATCGCCGTCACTGTCCATCACGTGAATGAATTCACTCCGCTTAATCAAGTCAGTGACGCGGCTGTAATCATTCCGTAAACGGGTTTCACGAATATCATTACTAAATGACATCTATTGCTCCAGAGAAGAGGCCACAACTTTCTCTTGCCATAGCGCGGGCATCTTGCCCGCTGTTGCTGGACGCAGATGACGCTGAAAAGCGCTGATTTTTTTGTCCATCGGCGTGCATCTGCGTCCTGTTCTGTCCTGAGTTTATCGAAGGATGCCTGCCGTTCGCATCTGAGGATGCGAACTCCTCATTTTACGTTTGACGGCACACTAGCCAGCGGTGACTTCCGGGAACAGACTCAAGATATCGTCATCCTTGACGCCGGCATCTTTCAGGGATTCTTCTTCGCCAATACGTTTGCCCGACTCGCGGTGGTCGAGCCGGTAGGTAATGGGGTTAGCGCCCTGGGTGGTGGGCAGACCCATTTTGGTGACCAGCGCGGGGATCAGGCGGCGCATAGGAACGTCGGCGGGAAGTTCAACGGGTGTTTTCTTCGAGCCGGTCGGGTCATAGATGATTACTTTGACGCTTGCCATTTTTTCTACTTTCCTCCGAAATATGAGCGGAATCGTTTGCACTGGTCAAACCAGAATGAACCGACGATTCCCAAAAATTCTTACGATTACTAATACGTGATACGGGGGGGGAAGTTGCGCCGGCGCTAAAGATTACAAAAATCTGGGAGATTTTTGTTATCTGCCCGCGCCTACGTCAAGCGGTTGACAACCGTCCATTCACGCAAAAGACAGAAAGGTTTCTTTATCCCCTGTGAGTTCCAGATAGACGCTTTCTCGCCCATTGCGGGCGCGAATAATCGAAAGCGGGGGCAGGTCGAGTTCCGCCAGCGTGCGCCCCAGGAAATCTTCGTTGCCCTGAATGCGGTGCGTTAGCTGCATCTCCCGCCGCCCGCCGCAGTCGGGGCATACCGCCGCCGCTTCGTACAGGCGCGCCATGCGCTGGAAAACGGGCGACTCCTGCCCACACTCCTGGCAGATCATAGTCGTCACCAGTTCAAACCCCAATTCCAACGTCGCGCCCGCCCCCAACTGCGCCTGCGCTATGTGCAGCAGCTCGCCCGCCGTCGTTTCCGCGGCGCGCGCCTGCGGCAGTTCCACGACTGGCGCCAGCGTGGCGTGGCTCATGCACATCTCTTTGACCGGATATTCGGTGGTGTATATATCATTCGTCAACCCATTGATCAACATCGCTTTGCCTGGCTGCACTTCCAACCCATGCAGCAACTTCAACGCCTCTTGCGTCTGGAAGGCGGCCACAATGGAGGCGCTGGTAGGCGTGGTGGGAACCTTGCCTTGCAGGATATTGTCCCGCGCCAGGAGCGGGCAGGAGTAGCGTAAGTTGATGATCTGGTAATCCAGGTCGGTCAGTGTGCATTCATAGCACGCCCCGCGCCCCGGCCAAAACACGCGCACAATGCCCATGAGTTCCTGGATAGCCCCATCCACCCACGGTTTGTTGATCGCCCAACTAAAGCGGTTAATGGAAAGCCGCGCTTCGCGGTTGTCCAGGCAGCCCACGATCACGTCCACGTGGCGAAAGACGCCCAGCCCCATCTCAAAGTTGATGTTGCCATGCCAGGCTTTCACGTTGACGTCCGGGTTCAGCTCTTTTACCCGCTCGGCGGCGGCGTCCACCTTGCGCCGGCCATTGTCGCTGGCGCGAAACAGCACCGAGCGGCTCAGGTTGCTGTCTTCTATCGTGTCGAAGTCGGCAATCAGCAAATTGCCAATGCCCATCAGGGCCAGATTCTTCAGCACCTCATTCCCCAACGCCCCCGCGCCCACCACCAGCACAGTAGCCTGGCGCACCACTTCCTGCTGCCACCAGCTAATATAGCCAAAGGTGTGGTAACGGTCGGTATCGGGATCGGTGATGACGATGGGTGT
>CAYQYJ010000226.1:0-1826 GCA_964421605.1 uncultured Ardenticatenaceae bacterium
ATTTGTGCCGCTAATGCACGTTATTTCACAAATAGAACGGCATTGTATCATAAAATCAGGTCTGGTTGAAGTCCTGAAAAGATGCTTATGAAGACAAACGTTTATAAGAAAAACTTGATAAAAATTGACACACTGTTTTTTACTTGCTACAATCATCCACAAAACCGTTCGCGGCTGAATCAACTCTGAAAAGGACGTAGCAATATGAGTACAACCACTGTGGAAATGACAGAGACCATTAATTTTACCGATGCGGCCCGTGATATGGTGCGTAACCTGCTGACGCAGAAGAACGTACCTGATTATGGCCTGCGCGTATTTGTGGCTGGCGGCGGCTGCTCAGGCATGCAATATGGCATGGCTCTGGAAGCGGAACCCCGTCCCTATGACCACGTTTTTGATAACGGCGGCGTGAAATTATTCGTGGACCCCACCAGCATGATGTACCTGACCGGGGCCACGGTTGATTACGAAGACAGTCTGATGGGGGGCGGCTTCCGTATTGAGAATCCGAATGCCGTTTCTAGCTGCGGCTGTGGCACGTCATTTAAGACCAAAGATAGCGCTGGCGCGGCTTCAGCGGCTGGCGGCTGTAGCTGCCACTAATCGGCGCGGCCTGACCATTCAGTGAGGACGGGACGTCTGGCGCGGGCCAGATGTTTCGTCCTGTTTTTTTTCTAAAGGGTAAACCATGACGACGCGCTATTTTACAGTAGAGGAAGCCAACGCGCTCTTGCCAGAAATAAAGCCCCTGATGGCAGCTTTGCTGGAACGACGAGCCAAAATTGTGGGGTCCCGCCACCAACTAGCCGACATGATAGATGACGTAAGCAGCAATGTCGGCAGCCCGGCGGCTTCAGCCATGGTCTTGGATTTCATGGCGATTGAACAACTCCTGGGACGGATTCGCGCCTATGGCTGCCAGGTGAAGGATTTGAACGTCGGTCTGCTCGATTTCCTGGCGGAACTTGATGGCCGCGAAGTCTATTTGTGCTGGCGTTTTGGGGAAGAGCGGATTGAGCATTATCATGATCTGCATACGGGCTTCATGAGCCGGCAGCGGCTCAGGTAAGGGGCCTACCAACGTCGCACGCGATAGAGGAATGAACTGTGTTTCAACGACTTTGGCGTAAGGAAAGCAGCGAGAAATCTAAAATACTCTGGTTAGACCTGGGCGACCTGGGCGATCTGGTTAATCCGGCGGGACCGCATGAGCAGTGGCAGGATCATGGCCTGGGGCTGCTGCGTACCCTTATGCACCAAAACGGGATCATGACGGATCTGGCTTCCACCCGCGCCGTCTCCAGTTGGGAGCAGTTGGCGCGACAAATCAAGGGGTATGACATGCTGCTGATGAATGTGCGCAGCTACACCTACCCCGTGGCCCTCAAGTCGGCGCAGATTTTTAAGGAGCTGAATCCGCACGCCAAAATCTTGACGGGGGGGATGCACGCTACTGTGGCCCCGGATGAGATGCTGGCGGTGACGGAGTTTGACAAAGTGTGCCAGGGACCTGGGGAAGGCGTCATTCTGGACCTGGTGCGCGATCCTGATCGCTTTCCGCGCCTGGTGTTAGGGCAAGGCAGCCGCTCGATGGCTGAGTGGCCCATGATTGATCGCACCTTATGGCCGCAGCCAGCCAGCCGCAAGCTGAAAAAGAGTTTTCATTGGCCCTTAGAGCCGGAGTGTGGTTGGGGACCCGCGCCTGTGGCGACGATTTTGACCAGCCGCGTCTGCCCCTGGCAGTGCGTTTTCTGCAACGAGGCTTCCTATATCCCCAACATGGGGCGGCGGCCCGTGGACATGGTGATTGATGAGTTGAACTT
>CAYQYJ010000226.1:1926-6387 GCA_964421605.1 uncultured Ardenticatenaceae bacterium
AAAATGGGACGCCAAGATCGTTAAAACGCGCTTATGTTTAGGAGGATGCAGAGATGGGATGGCAGAATCACATTGCTGTTGACCCGGAGATATGTCATGGCAAGGCCTGTATTAGAGGTACACGTATCATGGTTTCGGTGATATTAGATAACCTTGCAGCCGGTCTTTCAATTGATGAAATTCTAAAAAGTTATCCGACATTATCTTACGAATCTGTGCAGGCAGCCATCAGTTATGCTGCTGAACTGACTCGTGAACGTATTGTTATTATGCCAGCTTGAAGTAATGAAATTCAAAGTTGATGAAAACTTACCTGTTGAAGTGAAAGTATTGCTAAACGAAGCGGGGCATGAAGCGTTGTCAGTTGTTGATCAACAACTTGGGGGTGAGACCGACAATGTTATCAGCAGAATCTGTCAACAAGAAAATCGAGCGATCATCACATTAGATTTAGACTTTGCGGATATTCGTACTTACCCTCCAAAGGATTTCGCCGGCATTATCGTTTTGCGACTAAAGCGTCAGGATAAAATAACGGTAGCAACTGTGATCGAAGGTCTGGCAGAAGTCTTAAAAATTGAACCGCTGGAGCAAACGCTTTGGATCGTTGACGAACAACGCATCAGAATTCGAGAATAGTTGGCATTTATAGAGTCAAGTGTGCATTGATGGGAGAGGCGGATGAGTAGTTTTCGGAACCCACATTACATGTACTTGTTCCAGATGAAAAATGGGAAGAAGAAGCTAACGTATGGGCAGAACCCGGAAGACGCGCTGGATATATTGCGGGTGCGCCTGACGGAAGCGGAGATGGCGGAGATCATTCCCGACCAATACGAGAAGATCCGGCAGCGGGACTTGCAGCAGTACGTAGACGAACTGGGGTGAGCGTGCTACGGTTGGGCAGTGAACAGAAGCGCATTTTATGCGCTTTAGGGCAGGGGTGGGCGCTGAAATCGCATCGTTATCTGGATGGGACGAAGGTGTACCGGCTGCACTCGGCGACTGGCGCCGGGGAGACGGTTGCAGCCAGCGCGGTTGCCGGGTTGCAGCAGCGGCGTTTGCTACAGAACAACCATAAGTTTCCTGCCGGCACATTTTTGCTGACAGACAAGGGGCGGGCGTTGGCAGCGCGCCTGGCGCGCCAGGAAGTCATGGCGTTAGGGGCGCGCCATTACGTTTCGGAGTGAACTTCAGCCAGCAATTGCTGTAACTGCGGCAACTGCCGCTCAGTTTCCGCGACGCCGGCCTCAATGGGGGCTGCCATATCCTTAAAGTCAAGCGAGCCAATTTTCGTTATATCTGGGCGCAGCAGGACGTGCGGCGGATGATCCAGCAGCCGCTGCTGGTGTAGATGCCAGGTCATAATGCGTACGGAGCGCCACATGGCTTGCAGCAGCGTGGGGCCGCGCAGCAGTTCAGCGCCGCTGGTCAGGGAGGGGATGGGCAGTTGGAAGCCAACGATGGCGCTAACGGGGTCATGCCAGGGGTCTTCCAGCGCCAGTACGGGATGGACGTCCACGGCGATCACTTTGTCTGCGCCTTGGGCGTAGGCGACGTGGGTAGCCAGGCTGTCAATGACGCCGCCGTCGGCGAGTTGGCGGCGGCCCATGACCACCGGCGGGAAGAGACCGGGCACGGCGCTGGTGGCTAATAATGCCGGCAATAAAGCCCCCTCGCGCATCATTACTTCTTTGCCGCTGAGCATATCTACAGCCATCAAAGTAGTGGGGATGCGCAGATCGCTGAAATTTTTGTCGCCCAACGCCAGTTTAAGCTGCAAGGCAAAGCGATCTTGCCTGGCGCGGGCAGAGAATAGCTTAAAGTCGCGCAGGACGGTTACTTTGGGATAGCTGAGCGTCATCGCCAGTTGCAAACCCTGGCTGATTTCTGGCGGCGACATGCCCAGAGCAAACGCCGCGCCGACGATCCCGCCCATGCTGGTGCCGACGATTAAGTCTATGGGGATTTGTTCCCGCTGCAGTACTTGCAGCACCCCGACGTGAGCCAGCCCACGGCTGCCGCCGCCGCCGAGGACGAGTGCTATTTTGGGACGTGTCATATGCAGTCCTTATGAGATGTGATGTAATTCTGCCTGGTTGGCAACCTCGTAAGCCGGGAATCCGAGGCGGCGGGCGCGTTCGCGTACCTCCCCAAACGATGGCTGCCGCTGCGCCAGGATTAAGACAGGATTATAGCCGCTGCGCGCCAAACGGTGCAGCGCCTGGCACGTTTCCAGGTCGCCGCGTGGGGTGATGACGAGCATGGTTGTACCCCAACTCAAGCCGAGACAGGCGCGCGGAATCCACAAGGGAAAGAAAAGGGTATCGTCCGCTTCCACGCGCGCCAGCAATTCCAAAAGCTTCATCAGGTGGGCGCGTCCTGGGTGGGGCGGGATGGACGACGGCACCAGATGCGCTGCGGGGCCGAGGGGGTGTCCCAGATGCCAGGTGGTTTCGGCAGGGGGTTCTGTTTGCAGCAGCAGGCGCCCGCTTTCCTGGTCAAACGCCAGGGGTTCCGCCTGGGTGTGGCTTTGCAAGGGATCGGCGCCATTGGTTATTAAGCCTACCGCCTGCCGCTTTTCTATGAGGTGCGCCGCTAACGAGGCGGCAATCTCGATGCCCCACTCTGGCCCGTAATAACGCTCGTGCCGCTGATAATCGTTGACGTTCAGGTTGAGCAGCAGAGTGGTTTGCAGGGAGATGGCCGGCTCCAATGTTTTGACCAGAAGCGATTCTTTGTTGGCGCTGACTTTCCAGTTGATGAGGCGGAGGGAGTCGCCAGAACGGTAGGGGCGCACGCCCATGGGGCGGGCGGGGTCTTCAAAGAGGCGTTGGCGACTGCGCAGGACGCCAAAAGGGAGGCGGGAGGGCAGTCCCAGTTGGGACAGAGGCGTAATTTTGGGGTAGATGGTGAGGTAAGATGCCGGCAGCGTCGCCTCTTGCGTGGCAAACCCAAATAAATCCCCTAACTGCAAATACAGTGGACCTAACTGGTAATATCCGCGCCGATATGCCTGTACCTGGTATTGTAGTTCTTTGTTCTGCCGCCCGCGCAAAGAGAGCGCCTGCTCCGTTTGCACCCCCTGGCGCAAACCCACAGGCACGCTTTCCGTCAACTGCAACCAGGGCAGCGACAGGCGGCTACTGTTTTGCAGCGATAACTTTACGGGAACTGTTTCGCCCAGAAAGGCGTGGTCGTTGTACTGCCGCTGGATGCGCAGGTTGCGCAAAGCATGGTTGGGAAACCAACGGCTCCAGGCGTAGACGCCCAGGCAGACGTAGACGATGTAAAACACAAAGTCTATGCGCAGCAGAATGGCTATCACCAGAAAGAGCAGGATCAAGTAAAGCATAGGGCGGGGGTCAGCGACTCATCCTTCCAGTTCTAAAGGCGTTTCGCGGATGAGGCGCTGCAAAATATCGGCGATTTGCACGCCGCGTAGAGCGCTTTCGGGATGGAGCAGGCAGCGATGGGACAGGATGCGGGGAACCAGTTTCTTGACATCGTCCGGCAGGATGTAATCGCGCCCCTGCATGGCGGCATAAGCCTGGCTGCCGCGATACAGGGCGTGACTGCCGCGTGGGCTGGCGCCGACGATCAGGTCTTTGTGCTGGCGGGTGGCGGCGACCAGGCGCACAATGTAACGGCGCACGGTGTCGTCTACGTGCACGTCCCAAACGCGGCGGGCTAATGCCGGCAGTTCCTCCCCAACCACAACCGCCTGCAGCCGCTCAATAGGGTGTTCCCGCCCCAGATTGAGCAGCATCTGGCCCTCTGTCTCTTCATCCAGATACCCCAGGCTGACCTTCATAAAAAAACGATCCAACTGCGCTTCGGGCAGGGGAAAGGTGCCTTCATATTCGATGGGGTTCTGGGTAGCCAGAACGAAAAAAGGACGTTCCAGGGTGCGGGTGACGCCATCAACGGTGATTTGCCGCTCACCCATGCTTTCCAACAGCGCCGACTGTGTCCGCGGCGTGGCGCGGTTGATTTCGTCTGCCAGCAGAATGTTGGTAAAGGCAGGACCAGGGATAAAGTTGAATTCTCGCGTCTGTTGGTTAAAGATAGAAACGCCTGTAATGTCATTAGGCAGCAGGTCAGGCGTGCATTGCAGTCGTTTGAAGCGCACGCCCAACGAAGTCGCCAGGGCGCGGGCCAACATGGTCTTGCCGACGCCGGGTACATCTTCCAGCAGCACATGGCCCTCGCACAAAGCCGCCACCATGAGCATCTCGATGACGCTTCTCTTGCCAATGATCACATTTTGCACATTGTCTATGATGCGGTTGGCGAATGACTGGATTGTTTCCATGTGGCGCTCCACGGTCGCTGGTATCTGGAGTTTACTGTCAAATCTGGCGTGGGACTGGAGGTCTGCGCCTGCTTATGAATCTTACCAGAGGGCATAAGGCGGAGCAATGGCGCGGATGCTGTCTATGTGGCATAGCGCGCTATGTG
>CAYQYJ010000227.1:0-1605 GCA_964421605.1 uncultured Ardenticatenaceae bacterium
GCCTTCGACAAGCTCAGGCGGCGTTTCCCTCGAAATATTGAGAAGTTACTTGTAGGGCAGGTTTGAAACCTGCCCCTACATGTGAATCGGCTGGCCTTCGACGCCGTGCGCCGCTTCCATCAACACCTCGCTCAACGTGGGGTGGGCATGTACGTTGCGCGCAATTTCCTCCGCCGTCAGTTCCGCATAACGGGCCAGCGTCAGCTCTGGCAGCAGTTCCGTCACGTCTGGCCCCACCATGTGCGCGCCCAAAATCTCGCCATAGCGGGCATCGGCTATGATTTTAACGAAACCCTCCCGTTCTCCCAGACCTAAAGCCTTGCCGTTCGGTTGGAACGGGAACTGCCCCACCTTGATCTCGTAGCCCGCATCTCGCGCCTGCTGTTCCGTGTAGCCAAAACTGGCTACCTGGGGCACGCAGTAAGTGGCGCGGGGCATCATGCGATAGTTTTCAATGGGTACGGTGGGATGGTTGGCGATGGTTTCCGCCGCCACCAACCCCATGGCGGAACCCACGTGCGCCAGCTTGACGGGCGAGGCCACGTCGCCAATGGCGTAGATGTGGGGCACATTGGTGCGCATGTGCGCGTCTACGGCAATGTCGCCCAGTTCGTTCAGTTCCACGCCCACGTTCTCCAGACCGATATTTTTCACGTTGGCGGCAAAACCAATGGCCAGCATCAGCTTTTCGGCGGACAACGTTTCGCCATTGCCCAGGCTGACCTTGACGCCCTCCTCTGACTTCTCCACACCGGTTACGCCTGTGCCTGTGTAGAACTTGACGCCCAGGCGCTTGTACGCCTTTTCCAGCACGTCGCTGACTTCTGGTTCTTCATTGGGCAGCAGGTGGGGCAGCATCTCCACAATGGTGACGTCCACGCCGTAGTTAACCCACATGTAGGCAAATTCCACGCCAATGGCGCCGCCGCCAATTATAATCAGGCTTTTAGGCAGCGTTTCCGTCATGATGGCTTCAATGTAGCTGATAATTTTGTCCCCATCCAGGCGGGCAAAGGGCAGGTCTTTGGGGCGGGCGCCCGTGGCAATGATGATGTTGCTGGCGGTCAGGGCAACTTCGCCGCCGGCAGTAAGCTGCACCTGTACCGATTCGCGCCCGGTAATGGCGGCTGTGCCTTCGAAAACCTCAACGTTGTTCTTCTTCATTAAGAAGCCGACGCCCTTAACCAGGCGGCTGGACACCTGGCGGCTGCGGGTAAAGGCGACGCCATAATCCAGATTCAGATTTTCAAAGTTGAAACCAAACTCGCGCCCGCGATGCTGCAAGGTGTGCGCCAGTTCCGCATTTTTTAGCAGGGCTTTGGACGGGATGCAGCCAATGTTCAGGCAAACGCCACCCAACCACTGCTTTTCCACGATACCGACCTTCAAGCCAAGCTGCGCCGCCCGAATAGCCGCCACGTAACCGCCTGGGCCTGCGCCAATGATAACGACGTCAAATTGATTTGCCATGCTTGTTTCTCCGTCAATTCAGGTGTGATGCACTTTCTGGCAATGTAACCACCAGGCAACGCGCTCACAAGAAGCGCGATTCGTCCGTGCGTTGCCCCGCTGGTGGCTGCATCTCTGATTATACCTTTTCCGCCA
>CAYQYJ010000227.1:1705-3196 GCA_964421605.1 uncultured Ardenticatenaceae bacterium
CTACCAGGGAACTGATCCGGGGGTTATGAGGGCCTGGGCCGGACGTATAAGGTAAACCCCTCGCGCCGCTCGACGATGACGGGGGCGTTGGCTTCGATAACGCCAGCGTCCTCACCCGCAGCCACAGCGCGCCACAGTTCGCCGTTTACCAGGATGGTGCCTTCGGGAGTCAGGGGCTGGCGCACGTGCCCCACCAGGCCAATCAATCCTTCGCTGCCTGTTTGGGGCTGTTGGCGGCGCGAACGCCAGGCCAGGGTGGCAATCGCCAGGAATAAGGCGGCGCTGGGCAGGCTGATGCCGATGGCGCTGGCAATGGAAATACGGGCAAATTCGGGTGAACTGGGAGAGTTAAACAGCACCAACAGCCCGGCTACCAGGGTGACAATGCCGGCAAGCGCCAGCCCCCCATGAGCCGTACTGACCACTTCCATTAAAAGCAAGATGAAGGCGACCACAATCAGCACAACCCCCAACCAGTTTACAGGCAACTGCCCCAAGCCATACAGCGCCAACAGCAGGCAAATGACGCCAATAAAACCGGCTACCCAACCGCCAGGGCTTTGCAGTTCGATTAAAATGGCGGGAATGGCAATCGCCAGCAAGAAGCCCACCAGGGTGGGATTGGACAGCGCGTGAAATATGGCTTCCAGGGGGTTCATCTCCAACGCTTGCTGCGCCGCGCCTGCCAGTTGCAGCGTGCGCGGTTGACCGTCTACGGTGACGGTGCGACCATTAACCTGGGTCAATAGTTCGGGCACATCGGCGGCGACGGCGTCAATGAAGCCGGCAGCCAGCGCCTCATCCGCCGTTACGGCGCGCGCCTCGTCAATCATGGCCTCGCCCAGAGCCACCGCTTCTTCCCCGCGATGGGCCACCAGGTTGCGCATGGTGGCTTTGAGGTCTTCGGTAGCTTTGAGAAAAGCGGTTTCGGGAATGTCCTCGCCGGAAATGTCAATGGGGGAGGCGGCGCCAATAGCTGTGCCGGGGGCCATGGCGGCAATGTGAGCGGCGGCGGTGACCAGACTGCCGGCAGAAGCCGCCTGCGCGCCAACGGGGGAGACGTAGACGATGATGGGCAAGGGAGCGCGTTGAAACGCCTGCACGATTTCCAGGGTGACGTTAACGGAGCCGCCGGGCGTGTCCAGAATGATGAGCAGGGCAGCGGCGTCTGTGGCGACCGCTGTTTCGATGCCGCGCTCGAAGTAATCCAGCATGGCCGGGGTGACAGGCCCTTCGACTTGCAGCGTGAGAAGGGTGGGGCTGGTCTGGGCAGCCAGGGCGCGCCCGAGCGGCCAGACGCCCGCCGCCAGCAGCAACAACAGTCCCCAACGCCATTTATGTAAAATTAGTTTTGCCAACATAGCTTCTCACTCGCTGGCGCAGTGCGCCCTACTGCCGGCATCGGCTTGCTTTAGTAGACATTATACCAGTTTTTGCGGCGGTCTGGCGCGCCTGCGTTCCGCACTTCCGCGGCAGCCTGCTATACTTCAT
>CAYQYJ010000227.1:3296-6372 GCA_964421605.1 uncultured Ardenticatenaceae bacterium
GGAGGTGTGGATTATGGGAAAATGGCAACGCATAGAACCTGGTCCGGGCCAGGAATCAGTTTGGGATTATCCGCGACCGCCGCGCGTGGAAAATGTGCCGCAGCGGATTCGGGTGATGTTCAATGGGGAAGTAATCGCGGACACGACGCGGGCGAAACGGGTGCTGGAAACAGCCAGCCCGCCTACTTACTACATTCCGCCAGAGGATGTGCAGATGGCGCGCCTGACGCCCGCACGCGGGCAGACGTGGTGCGAATGGAAAGGGCAGGCGAATTATTTCGACGTGATCGTGGGTGAGCGGGCGAGCCGACGCGCCGCCTGGTGTTACGCCAATCCGACAGTAGCCTTCCGGGAGATTGCAGGGTATGTGTCGTTTTATGCCGGCAGAGTAGACGCCTGTTATGTAGACGAGGAGCAGGTGCAGCCGCAGGCGGGCGACTTTTATGGCGGCTGGATCACCAGTCGCATTGTCGGGCCCTACAAAGGTGAGCCGGGTAGTTCGGGGTGGTAAGCGCGCTGCTGTTGGGTTTCTGACCGGGCAGCGGGTACAATAGCGTTATGGTCAATCCTCCTGGGCAGTTGGCAATTGACGCGGCAGCGGCGACAGCGTGCGGCAGTTTGAGCCTGTACGTGCACATTCCTTTTTGCCGGCATCGCTGCGCCTATTGCGACTTCAATACCTACACCAGCCTGGGCGACCTGAAAGAAGCTTACGCCGCCGCCGTTTGCCACGAGATAACGCAGGTGGCGGGCGCGCCAATGGATGGCGGCATCCGCCGTCCAGCGTACACCGTCTTCTTTGGCGGCGGCACACCCTCGTTGATGCCGGCAGACTCCCTGGCGGACATCGTGCAAACAGCCCGCGCCTGTTTTGACCTGTCCGCCGATGCCGAAATCACCCTGGAAGCCAATCCGGGCACGGTGACGCCGCCATACCTGGAGGCGCTGCGCCAACTGGGCGTCAACCGCCTCAGTTTTGGCGTGCAAAGCGCCATCGCGGCGGAACTGGCGCTGCTGGAACGGGAGCATAGTTTTGCCGATGTGGAGGAGGCGGTGGGGATGAGCCGGGATGCCGGCATTCACAACCTCAACCTGGACCTCATTTATGGCCTGCCAGGACAAACCCTGCGCGCCTGGGAAACCTCGCTAGAAGCAGCCCTGGCCCTGCAGCCACCCCATCTCAGCCTCTACTGCCTGATTATCGAACCAGGCACGCCCATGCACCGCTGGCTGCACAGCGGGCAGATCGCCGCGCCAGACCCCGACCTGGCTGCTGATCAGTACGAATGTGCCCGCCATATGCTGGCGGCTCGCGGATACGGGCATTACGAAATATCCAACTGGGCGCTGCCGGGGCATGAATGCGCCCACAATCTGGCGTATTGGCGCAACCAGGAATATCTGGGCTTTGGCGCCGGCGCGCATGGTCACGCCGCCGGCTACCGTTACTCCGTGGTCAAACAGCCGCGCGTCTACATGCGCCGCCTGCGGCAAGAACAGCCCCGCCCCTACCCGCTCTCCGCCGCCGCGGCAGACGCTTATCTGCTCACCCGCGAACAGGCAATGGCTGACACCATCATTACCCAGCTTCGCCTGCTGCAAAGCGGGCTGGATCTGGCGGCTTTTGCCGCAAAATTTGACCAAACGGTGGCAGAAGTTTATAACGATACGGTGACAGAACTGATACAATGGGGATTGTTGCGCGAAACAGAGGGATATTTACGCCTGACCGAACGGGGTTATTTCCTTAGCAATCAACTGTTTTACCGCTTCTTGTAGTTAGCCGTACCCACCAGGAAATAAGCATGGCAGACAAAATTCGTGTGTTAGTGGTTGATGATTTGCGCGAGACGCGAGAAAGCGTGCACAAACTGCTGCAATTCGACCCCGATGTGACTGTCGTGGGGGAAGCCGCCAGCGGGCGCGAAGCGATCCAAAAGGCGCAGGAACTCCAGCCAGACGTGATTCTGATGGACGTCAACATGCCCGACATGGATGGGATCAGCGCCAGCAAGGCGATTACGCAAAGCGTCCCCATCGCCCAGATCATCATCATGTCGGTGCAAAGCGACACGCCCTACCTGCGGCGGGCCATGTTGGCGGGCGCGCGCGACTTCTTAATGAAGCCGTTTTCGCTGGACGAGTTGATGCGCGCCATTCATGAAGTACATGACCGCCGCCCAGCCACGCCCACAGCGACCTTTGCCCCCAGCCAGGCAACGCTGCCAGGGCAGCCGCCCACAGCGCCCGGCGCGCCCACCCAGCCGCAAGCGGGCAAGATTGTGTGTGTCTTTAGCCCCAAAGGGGGCAGCGGCTGCACCACGCTGGCCCTGAATCTGGCGGTTTCCCTGGCGGAAAAAGGGTATCGCACCTTGCTGCTGGACGGCAGTTTTCAGTTTGGCACGGTGTCGGTGATGCTGAACTTAAAGGCCACGTCTACCATTCTGGACCTGATGGAGCGCATGGGCGAACTGGAAGCAGACCTGATCACCAGCGTGACGCTAACGCACGACAGTGGCTTACAAGTATTGTTGGCGCCACGCCGCCCAGAAATGGCAGAGTTAGTCAGCGTCGAACATCTGCAAAAATTGTTGGCGATGCTGCGCCACGTCTATCAATTTGTGATTATAGACACCAGTTCTTGCCTGAGCGACTTGACCCTGACCATGCTAGACCAGGCGGACCGCATCTTGTTGGTGACTGAGCAGAATTTGCCCACCTTAAAGACGGTGCGCGACTTCTTGAACCTGTCGCAGGATTTACATTACGCCGAGAACAAGGTGATGCTAACGGTGAACCGCATGGCCCCCAGGCAGCGGGTAACGGTGCAGGACATTGCCAAGATTTTGAAGCGCCCGGTGCTGCTGACCATCCCGCTGGATAGTGAAGCCGCCACCCGCGCCGCCGACCGCGGGCATCCCGTCGTCAGCGGCGGCACGCGCAAGCGCCCTATCGCCAGCGCGCTGCGCTCAGCAGCGGATCGCCTGGCGGCGGAACTGCAACAGGGCGAGGGCGCCGAACTAATGGCGGAAGCCCCCCAACGCTCCTTCCTGGCCCGCCTGTTGGGCAGGTAGCC
>CAYQYJ010000228.1:0-6364 GCA_964421605.1 uncultured Ardenticatenaceae bacterium
AGGCGCAAATTCTGCGCCGCGCCGCGCCGTTCGGCGGAGACGTTTGGCAAGCTCAGTCGAGCCGCTCACGTTGAAGCCACCAGGAATGAAAGCAGTTACAGATTGCGCAGAACTTGTCCCTTCGTTACATTCAGGGCAGGCTCTGAGTTTGTCGAAGGATGACGCAGATTTGTTTTGCGGACAGTTTGGGGGCGACGCTTCTGACCCCTGATTACGCCTCGCTTTCAAAAGGAGGTCGGGCAAGGATGCCCAACCTACGTTATTTTTACAGGAGTTACCATGCTGCGGGTAATTGGCGCTGGCTTTGGCCGGACAGGAACAACTTCGCTAAAAATAGCCCTGGAGAACCTGGGCTTTACGAAATGCTACCATATGCGCGAGATGATTGCGCACCCTTCCCATTCACGGGTATGGCTGGATGCGTATGCCGGCAAGCCCGTCAACTGGGACAAAATCTTTAAGGGTTATCGGGCTATTCTGGACTGGCCGGGGGCTTATTTTTACAAAGAGTTGATGGCTGCTTACCCGGAAGCCAAAATTATTTTGAGCGTGCGCGACCCAGAGCGGTGGTACGACAGCATGATGAACACGATCCACACCGAAAGCGAGGGCGTGCCCCGCTGGACGTTGTGGCTGCTGCCGCCCGTGCGCCAGATGTTCCAGGTGTTGGATCAGGTGGTGTGGCAGGGGGTTTTCCAGGGGCGCTTCCTGGATCGCACGTATGCCCTGCAAGTTTTTGCGGATAATGTGGCTGAAGTGAAGCGGGTTGTGCCGGCAGACCGCCTGCTAGTCTATGACGTTAAGGAAGGGTGGGAACCGTTGTGCCGCTTCTTGGGCGTGCCCGTTCCCGACCAGCCGTTCCCTCGCTCCAACGATGCCGCCGAACGAAAAGGACTGCTGCGCCGCCGGCGAGCCATCGCCGTGGGCGCTTTTGTGGTGGAAGTGCTGTTGATGAGCGGCATTGTCGCCCTGCTCCTCAAGCTGTTGGGGAGATTGTAAATTATCGAGATTGCGCATGTCTCCAGACTGGCGCAATCTACGCCCCATATTTCATACGTTCCGCTCCGTTTATTTTACTCTGTTACAGGTTAAGAAGAATACCTTTGGCCGCAGGCAAACCGTCTGCGCTGCTCTAACTGTTGTCGGGCGTATTACTGTCTGGCGCTGATGTTTCGCTGGAATGGGTGCGCCCGTTTCTGAGGTTTTGTGAGTGCCGGCATGTTTGATTTTTCCTTCCTGGTAACGCTTCTGCTCATCTTTGTCGTCACGATGGCTGGGGGGTGGCTGCACACGCGGCGCAAAGACCCGTGCCTGTCTGATTTTGAAGATTTCCACGTCACGCTAGAACTAAAAAATAACAAGATCGTTTGGGGAACGCTACAGTTGGCGCCCACGGGGCTGGAATTGATTTACCGCGGGACGGTGCAAGACGAAGCCCACCTGGAGTCCAGTTATGTGCTGTATGCGGAGGAGTATGCCGGCATCCAGGCCATCTTCCGCTACGCCGACATGCTCACCGACGAAAGAAAAAAACTGCGGGAAAAAGATATCCAACGCGCCTTCCATCCAGGACCCTTCCGGCACCTCTTGCGCCAACTCAAAAACCTCATCCGCACCGCCACCGAAGCCCTAAACGAAGCCCTCAGCCTGATCATTGGTCGCGTACGCCGCCCCGCGGGCCGCTACATCTCCGACACGGGTGAAAGCTACTTGAAAAAACTGGGCAGCAACATCATTGGGCACGTTGGCGGCGCTTACGATCCCCTGCTGGAACGGTTCATTGGTCGCAAAGTTGTCATTGAAATTGTGGAGGACGGTCAGGTACACGAACACGTGGGTATCTTCAAAAACTACTCCGCCGATTTCCTGGAAATTCTGGACGTTTTTTTCCCCAACAAAGAAACCATGTCCATTGGCGTCGAAGGCGTGAGCCTGGTTTCCAACGTGGAAGCCACGTTGCAAGACGGCATTCTCACCATTGAAAACCGTTCCACCCAACCCGTGCTGGTGGAATCGCTGCACGCGGGCGAAGAGGTGCAGATACTCAACGTCGTCGTGGACACAGGCGAAAAAGTGGCCGTCCACCCGGAACAAACCCTTAACACGGCATACGTACATCTGCGCGTGGTGCGCGAACTGGATATGTTGGTGCCGCGCGCCCACTGCGCCATTCGCCACCGGGCCGAGGGCTTTTACGAAGAAGGGTTGCAAGACCTTATCTTTGACCTGGGGGTGGCGCTGGTGGATGATGATGAAAAATTGCTCCGCCGTGAGCAGCGGCTGCGCGACCGCCTGCGCGACAATCCCCAAGACGCGCTGGCGGCAGCCAACCTGGGCGGGTTGCTGATCCAGAAGCAGGCTTACGAAGAAGCTATGACCTGGCTGAAACTGGCTCTGAGCATGCAAGCGTCGCTGCCCGACAATGGGCGGCGCGCCCGAATGCAACTGCGCGAAATGCGACGACGGCTGACGCAAATGAAAAGTCCGGCGACTTCGTTGAACGGGTCTGCCGCCGCCGACGCCTATGGCGCAGAGTTGGAGAAGGGGGTAAAAGAAGTCACTGTGCCACAGGAACAGTAGTGGACACCATCGCTTACCCACTGGCTGATAATTTCGCCTGGCAAGTACTGGAAGCGCTGGGGCAAGGCGTGACGGTTGTGGACGCCAACAACCGGTATGAATATGCCAACCCGGCTTATTTGCGCATGATTGGCTTGTCGCTGGCGCAGTTGCGCGAACTGACGCCATTTGACGTTACGCTGGCGGAAGACATTCCCACACTGCAAGACGCGAGTCGCCTGCGAACGCAAGGCGGCGGCTCTACTTACGAAACGCGGCTGCGGCGTTCAGATGGGACCATTGTCCACGTCTTAATTACGGGCGTGCCCCGCTATCAGAATGGCGTGTTTGCCGGCTCTTTTGCTATGGTCACCGAGCTGACGGAGCAGAAGCAGGCAGAGCAGGCGCTGCGCGACAGCGAGGCCCGCTATCGTAGTCTGGTGGAGCTGTCGCCGGACCCTATCGCCGTACTGGTGGAGGGGGAACTCCAGTTTGCCAATGCCGCCGCCGCGGATTTGTTGGGCGCAGTCACGCCGGAGGCGCTGGTGGGGAAGACAGCGCATGAGTTGGCTCCTACGGAGAATCCGGACGAAGTCCGCGCCTGGCTGCAAACCGCCTGGGAAGCGGGCGCATTGCGCCAGAAGATGCCGCTGACGCAAATAACGCTGCGGGGGCTGGATGGATCCACCAAACAGGTAGAAGTCACCGCCAGCGCCATTCCCTATGCCGGCAAAACCGCGCTGCAATTTGTGGCCCGCGACATTACCGAGCGGATACAGGCGCAAGAAGCGTACCATACGCTGGTGGAAAACTCCCTGCAAGGGTTGGTCATTATCCAGGATTTGCGCATCGTTTTTGCCAACGAGCAAACGACGCAGTTGAGCGGTTACAGCGTGGCGGAACTGCTGGCGATGGCCCCCGGAATGTTCCTGGAGCGCGTTTACCAGGCGGATCGCGCGGCGTTGCAAGCGTATTTGCAGGGCCATCTGCTGGGGGAGGAGATGCCCACGCGCATGGAACTGCGCATTTTGCGCCCAGACGACACCACCAGTTGGGTCGAAGTGCATACGCGACGCATCAACTACCGCAACCGTCCGGCGGTGCAAGTGGCCTTTCTGGACATTTCCGAACGAAAACAGGCGGAAATGGCGGAGCGGGAGCAGCAGGCGCTGATGGCGGCGCTGCGGGATACGGCGGCGGTTTTGAACAGCACGCTGGAACTGGACGACATTTTTGACCGCATTCTGGCGAACGTGGGGCAGGTGGCGCCGCATACGGGGGCGGCGATTATGCTGGCAGATGCCGGCATTGGCCGCGTGGTGCGTATCGCTGGCGAATTCACCCGCTTCCCCGACGCCCACCTGGTGCTGCAATTGCGCATGGAGATTGAACAATCGCGCGTACTGGCTTACATGAACGCCATCCAGCGCCCGCTGCTGATTGCCGCCACCGAGGGCCATGCCATGTGGCACAACCGTCCTGGGCTGGAATGGGTGCGCTCCTATGCGGGCGCGCCCATTTGCGTCCAACAGCAGACCATTGGCTTCCTCCACCTGTTCAGCGACGAACCCCACTTTTTCACCCTGGCTTATGCCGAACGGCTGCAAGCGTTTGCCGACCACGTAGGCGTGGCTTTGCGCAATGCCCGCCTCTTTGACGAAATCCGCCAGCGCAGCCGCCGCCTGGCGCTAATCAACCAGCTTTCTATGACCATGAACCTGCGCCTGGAGTTGGGAGATGTGCTGCAAAGCGCCGTAGATGGCGTGGCGCAGGTGATCGAAGGCGTCGAGATTGGCGTGGCCCTCTTCGATGAACACAGCCAGGACATCCACATCAAAGCTACCTATCCCCCACTGCCTCAAGGGAAAGCGATTGAGCTAACTCTTTCGGCGGCGCAGGCGGCGGCGGTGCGGCATCTGGAAGCCGGACAAATGTTGGTCGTCGCCGACACGGAACAGGAGTCGCTGTTGGAGGATTTGCGCCCTCTGTTGGCACGCTGGCTTGTGCGTTCGATGGTGTTGACGCCCCTCAACGTACGCAATGAGGTAATTGGCTGCATTTGCTATGTCAGCATCGCCGTCCCGCGCCAGTTTAGCCAGGAAGAGCAAGATTTGATGCGCATTGTGGCGAACCTGGTGGCCGCGCGCATTGACCTGGCGCACATTTTAACGGCGGAACGCCGCCGCCGGCAGGAGATCGAAGCGGTGCAGCGCGCCAGCCTGAGCCTGATCGCCTCGCTTGACTTACAGCGGGTGTTAAACGCTATTTTGCAGGCTTTGTTGGACCTGGTGGCGGCGACAGTTGCCGGCATTTCCCTCTACGACAACGGGCTGCTCACCTTTGAACTGACCCGTCCGGCGGCAATGCTGCGGCAAACGCCACAGAATTCCCCCTACCAACGCCGCTTCGCCGACCAGATCGCCCAGACGGGCGCGCCCGTCTTCATTGAAGACAATCACCAGCATCCCCTGTGGGCCGAGACGCCGCCGGCTGCGCCCCATTACGCCCTGGCCGGGCTGCCCCTGCAAATTGAAACGCAAATCGTAGGCGTGTTAACCGTCTCCTACCCAGGACCGCATTTCTTCTCCGAATCGGAAAAGCGCATCTTGACCTTGCTGGCGGCCCAGGCGGCTGTGGCCATCCAGAACGCCCATTTACACGCGCAGGCGCAGGCATACGCCCAGGAGTTGGAACAGCGCGTCAGCCAGCGCACTGCCGAACTGGAAGAGGAACGCAACCGCCTGCAAGCCATTCTGGACGCAGCTGGCGAAGCCATCTATTTCACCGACGCGCAAAACACCATTCGCTATGCCAACCCGGCTACGCAGCGCATCACCGGCTACAGTCCCGAAGAGATGGTGGGGCAGTCTGGCGAGCGCTGGCATTCGCACACGCCGGCAGCCGTGCGCGCCGAATTAGAAGCGCGGCTGCGCCAGGGTCAGTCATGGCAGGGGGAAGTGATCAACCAGCGCCGGGATGGCAGCCTCTATCACGCCAGTCTGATGCTCAACCCGCTGCACACCGCTGCTGGCGAACTGGCTGGTTTTGTGGGCGTGCAGCGCGACATCAGCCAGATTAAGGAATTGGCGCGCTTGCGCGAGGCGTTCGTCTCCCAAATCGGCCACGAGATGCAGACGCCGCTGACCAATCTGCAAATCTATCTGGATCTATTAGAGCGGGGGCGGCCCGAAAAGCAGCAAGACTACCTGACTGTGCTGCGCCAGACGACCATCCGGTTGCGCAAACTGATTAAAGGGTTTCTCGATCTGTCCCGCGTTACGGCAGATACCACGCCTGTGACTTTGACGCCCATTGACGTGGGCCCGCTAGTCGCCGACCTGGCGACCGCTTATGAGGGGGTGGCTGCCGCGCGCGGCATGCACATCACCTGCCAGATTCCGCCGCGGTCGCAGCGCCTGCTGGCTCTGGGCGAGCCAGCCATGCTGCCGCAGCTTTTGTCGCAACTGATAGATAACGCCCTGGACTACTCATCTGCCGGCGGTCAGGTGACGCTGGCTGCCGCCGTGCCGGCAGAAGATCAGCGTTGGGTGACCATTAGCGTGAGCGACACCGGACCAGGCATTTCTATGGCTGACTTGCCGCACGTTTTTGAGCGCTTTTACCGCGGCGAAGCAGCGGCGGATTACACCATCCCCGGCGCCGGTTTGGGGCTAACCATCTGCGTAGAAATTGCCCGGAAATTGGGGGGGCGAATTGCCGTAGACAGCCGTCCGGGCGAAGGTTCCACCTTTACCGTCTGGTTGCAAGGGGCTTGAAGCAAGGGTCTTGAAGCAAGGGGCTTGAA
>CAYQYJ010000229.1:0-6322 GCA_964421605.1 uncultured Ardenticatenaceae bacterium
AGCCTGGATTGCCTGGTGATCCCCAGCCTGAACAGCACGGAAAGTTTTGGCCTGGTGCAGATCGAGGCAATGATGAATGGCGCGCCTGTGGTAGCCAGCAATCTGCCTGGGGTGCGCCAGCCAGTAAGTATGACGGGCATGGGGGAGGTTGTGCCCATCGGCGATGCCGACGCTCTGGCGGAAGGACTGATTCGGGTGTTGCGGCAGAAAGAGGCGTATGTGCGCCAGCCGCAGTTGATTGGGGAGAGCTTCAGCCCCGACCAGACGGCGCGGGAGTATCTGGCTCTGTATCAGCGTTTGCAAGCGGGGCAGCGCGCGACAGGCACGGTGGAACCCGCCGCCTATGAGCGCCTGCGACAGATGAAAGCGCGGATAAACGGCAAATCTGGCAACATGTAATTGTGTCGCATTATGCAACCACGCTGGATATAATTTCGGCAAAATGGACAGGTATCTGATGCCAAGTGCCAGGTCAAACGATCGGAGCCTGTTAAGTCGCGCCCTGGTTAATATTGCCAATAACTATACCGCTGAATTTTTCAGGAATACATACCGTTTCATCCAGGATTTTGCCTGATCTCAACGCGGGTGTCCGCAGCGACAGTTGACATTGATTAGCGACGCAGTATGACAGTAGAGCAGGTTTTGATGCGACAAGATGTACAGACGGCGAGGGAGGATTTGTTGTGGCGGCATTTGCAGAGCGTGCCGGCATTTCGCGCTCTGCTGCGGGCTGTGGAAGCTCGCTTCTACCAACAGTTCCAGTTTGAAGGACCTGTGCTGGACATGGGCTGCGGAGACGGGCATTTTGCCCAGATGACGTTCACCCAGCCATTGGATGTGGGGCTGGATCCGTGGTGGGGACCGCTGCAAAAAGCGCAGCGCAGCCAGGCGTACCAGGCAGTGCTGCAAGGCTCTGGCGACCAGATGCCGTTTCCCGACCATACTTTTAACACGGTCATCAGCAACTCCGTGCTGGAACACATTCCCGACGTGCAGGCTGTACTCAACGAAATCAGCCGCGTGACGCGACCGGGGGGGCGCTTGCTGATCACCATGCCCAGCCACCTCTTTAGCGAATACCTGGGCGGGGCTGCCTTCTTGCAGAAGCTGGGGCTGGACGGCCCGGCTGATCAGTATCGCGCCTTTTTTAATCGCATTTCGCGCCACGCGCATACCGACGCCGCCGAAGAATGGGCGGAGCGGCTGGCGCTAGCCGGGTTTGCGGTGGAGCGCTGGCAGTATTATTTTTCGCAAGAGGCGCTGCGGGCGTTGGAGTGGGGGCACGTTCAGGGCGTGCCGGCCGCTATCAGTCACGCCCTCACGGGGCAGTGGATTTTGGGGCCGTGGCAGAGCAATTTGCGCCGCACGGAGCAGTGGGTACGGCCATTTTATGAAGAGGAAGCGACGGAAACGGGGGCTTACATTTTTATGGTGGCCCGTAAGCGGGCCGATGCGCCCATTGCGCCCTATTTGCCGGCAGCCCAACCTTTCAGCCAGGCGGCGTTAAACAGCGGGCGTTTGCTGCCTGTGCGGGAAGAAGCTGCGCCTGTCGCGCCGCTGGCGGTGGATGTGGCGCTGCCGGCAAAAGCGGAGCCTTCCCCCCTTCCATCCGCGCGACCACAACGCCGTTTGGGCAGCCCTGTGCTTTCTGCTGTGCTAACGGGGCTGGCGCTGCTGCTGGCTGTGGGGGGGCAATCGGTGGTCAGCCGCCAACCGGAAACGCCTGGCAGCGGGTTATGGTTTTTTGGTCTGTCGCTGTTAGCGCTGCTGCTGGCTCTGCGCTTCGGGCAGGAGCAGGTAATCGGGGGGGGATTGGCGTGGCGTTGGCCCGATTGGCGGCAGATACCGCGGCGGCGGTGGTGGTTGCTGCCGGCAATTTTGCTGGTTTTACTCGCGCCGCGCCAGGTTGCCGCGCCATTTGCGCCCGACCAGAACCCTATTTTGGCGCTGCTGCTGTGGCTGGGGGGCGTTGGTCTGGCAGGGTATGCGCTGCATCATGTGGGAGAGGGACTGCATTTGTGGCAGCGGTTGAAGCGCACGCCGCGCTGGGAATTGGGCCTGGCGTTTGCCCTGTTTTACTTTGCCTTTACCATTCGCGGCTTTGAATTGACGCAGCATCCCTTTATTCTTAATGGCACGGAAGCCAATATTGGCCTGGACGCCTGGCGTATCGCCAGCGGGCAGATACGCAACCCGTTTGCCACGGGTTGGCTGACCAATCCAACGTTGTCGCTTTACGTGATGGCGCTGCCTATCCAATTGTTGGGGCGGTCGGCGCTGGCGGTGCGCATGTTGTCCCCGTTTGTGGGGGCGCTGACGGTGTTGGCAATTTATCTGGTGGGGCGGCGGCTGTGGGGGCGGGAAGTGGGTCTGGCGGCGGCGATTTTGCTGGCGGGGGCGCACGCGCACATCCATTACTCCCGCCTGGGATTGACGAATGTTTGGGACCCACTGCTGGTGTTGTTAGCCATGGGAACGTTGGTAGCGGCGCAGGCGCGGGGGAATCGTTTTGGCTGGCTGCTGGCGGGCGGAACGGTGGGGCTGACCACCTACTGGTTCACCAGCGGTCATCTATTCCCGTTGATGCTACTGTTGGGCGGCGTTATCTGGCTGTTGGTGGATGGGCGCGGGTTGTGGGCGCAGCGGGGGCATATTGTGGCGGGGGGGGCGTTGGCGCTGTTGGCGGCGCTGCCGCAACTTCTTTATTATCGGCAGCACCCGGATATTTTTATGGATCGGGCCAGGGGGTTGAACATTTTTACGAATGGTTGGCTGCAGCAGGAGGCGGTTAACCTGAATGTGTCGCCAGGGACGATTTTGCAGCAGCAGTTCTGGCAGGCGGCGCTGGCGTTTAATGGCAGCGTGGATACGAGTCTGTCGTATAATGCCGGCATCCCCCTCCTCTCCTACTGGCCCGCCCTCTTCTTTGTTTTGGGATTGGGGTTGGCTTTGTGGCAGTTCCGCCGTCCACGCCATTTCTGGGTGCTGGTCTGGCTGGGGGTGACGGTGATCTTTGGCGGAATGCTGCTGCTGACGCCGCCCGCCAGCCACCGGTTATTGATTGCTTTGCCGGCAGTTTGCCTGTTGGCTGGCTCGGCTTTGGTCTGGGTGGGGCAGCGGTTAGGGGACAGCTTGAAATTGAGCCGCCGCCAGCAGTTGGTGGGGGTTGCCGCGCTGACGCTGTTGTTTGCCGTCAGCGATGTCTCTTTTTATTTCGGCCAATATCGCGCCGAAAATCGCTTTGGCGATCGCAACAGCGAAATAGCCGCCCGCATGTCAGAGTACTTGAATACGCTGGAAGGGGACAATTGGACGGCTTACTTCCACGGGCCGCCAGCGATGTACATGGAGTTTCCCACCATTACTTTTCTGGCGACGGCGTTCCGCCCCAACGTCAATTTGTTTGACGTGGTTGAGCCGGGCGTCCCGGCTGTGCTGCCCACAGCGCAAAACCTGGTCTTCCTATTCCTGCCGGAGCGTTCGCTGGAGGTACAGGCTGTCGAGACCGCTTTTCCTGGCGGCGAACTGACCACGTTTGAGGGCGTTTACGCCAATCCTTTGTTTTATGCCTATGAGGTGCGTCGCTGATGATCAGGGTGGGCGGCGCGCTACCTGCCAGGATGTTTTATCCGGCTATGCGCGGACGCGCCAGTACCAGCAAGCCGCCAACAATCAGCAGCAAGGGCCAAAATATCCCCAGGCTGATTTCAAACAACAACATACCCGTGAGGCATAAAAACAGCAGACTGCCGATGAGGGGAGTAATGGCGGCGGCTGTCCACTGCCGCCCGTCGCGCTGATAGGCGCTCCAGGCTGCGGCAAATGTACCAATTGCGGGAATGAGCAGAAACAGCGCCCACCAGTTGTTGAAGTGGGGGAAGATGCCGGCATTCTGCATCATAAAAACAGCCCCCAACGCAATCAAAATTAGCCCTACTGCCCAACCACTACTGCTGCCATACCGGGCGGCGCGGCGGTTTGCGCGACGCTCCAGGCGTGATTGCCGCCGGTCGCCTGGCGGCGCGTAGACGGAATCGTCTGGCTGGTTGATTTCCCGTTTGCTTTCTTCAGACATTTTGTTCTCTCCTGTCTTAGAAACCCGTTAATGGGTTTCATCCTGATTTGGTTTACCCAGGTGATTGACTGCTGGCCTGAACGAGCGGGTCCCAGTGAAAGATGGCTAGTGCTGCCAACACCAGCAGGTTGAAAATGATAGCGGATAGAGTGGGGGAAGTAGCGGGTCTGGCCCAGTACAGGATTAACCCCAGAGTGGACAGCGCCGCTGCGTAGATGGCTACCAATCGCCACCAATCGGTGCTTTGATATAGACCAACAGCCGCAGCCAGGAAGCCAACGATGACGGCGATCCAGATGAGCACGCCCAGGTATCGGGTGGGCCAGCCGTTGCCAAACAGCCAGGAGCTGCCCGTCTGGCTCCAATTGGCAATGCCCAACTGCGGCGCCAGGAACAGGATGTGGCCGATGCCGTGCGCGCCCATCACGACTGCCAACAACAAACGTAACCAATTTGACATAATCAGTTCTCCTTTATAGTGATCAGTGAAAAGTGGTCAGCAGCCTGACGGCTACGCGCTTCCCCTGACCATTGCTGCTGACAGAATACCGTTTGTGGCAGCGGTCTGTCTACTAACTTAGGTTATGTCCAGACGACCATAACCGGGATCACAACTAAAGTTAGAGGACGAGGTTAGCGGTTTCTGGCATGATAAGGATTGTCAGCTTCCAGCCATCAAGGATGCTGGCGTGTGCAAGCCACTCTCTGGCCACTGCCCACTCGCCACTGATCACTTATTTCTACAGAGGTTTCGTATGAAGAACGGCCATGAGGGATATGCTCGTCTAATCGAACGCATTGGGACCTGGGGAGATGAGGACGAGAATGTGCGGGCGGTGATTATGATTGGCTCGCGGGCGCGCACGGATCATCCGGCGGACGAATGGGCAGACCTGGACGTGATTGTGGCGGCGACGGATCCCGCCCCATATTGGCAAACGGATGGCTGGCTGCGATCTATTGGCGACCCGTGGCTGACGTTTGTGACGCTGACGCCTGATGGGCGCACGCATGAGCGGCGGGCGTTGTTTGGCGGCGGGCTGGACGTGGATTTTGTGCTGAATGAGGCGGCGTCGTTGTGGGGGGCGCTGGCGGGGGAAGTGCCGGCAGATATAGCGGACATGATTCATCGCGGCGTTCGCTTTCTGGTGGATAAGGATGGCCTGGGGGCGCTGCTGCAAAACAGGGCCATAACGCCGCCTCCGCCGCAGCCGCCCGATGAAGCCGTTTTCCTCAACCTGGTGAACGATTTCTGGTATCACACCCTGTGGACAGCCAAGCATTTGCGGCGGGGGGAGTTGTGGTGGGCAAAAGCAGGCTGCGATATGCACCTGAAGGGACTGCTGCTGCAAATGCTGGAATGGCACGCCCGCGCCACGCGGGGATTGGGGGTAGATACCTGGCTGCGTGGTCGTTTCCTGGAGGAGTGGGCCGATCCACACGCCTTGCTTGACCTGGAAAATGCTTTTGCCCATTACCAGGAAGCAGACATCTGGCGGGCGCTGCTGGCGACGATGGCCCTGTTCGATTGGTTGGAAGGCGAGACTGTCGCCGCCTGGAATTTCCGCCGCCCGGTTGCTGGCGAAACACAGACTGCGGCGTTGGTGCGCCAGTTGCGTTCTGACCAGGTAACAACGAAGCCTCTCTGGCATTTCAGCGCAAAGAGGTGAAGATCGTAAAGAAGGTCAGCGAGCCCTGGCATCTTCGCGGTAAGTCGTACCTGAATAGAAGGAGCCTTGAGCCATGATCCTACTGAGTTGACTTTTTGCAGCTAACCAGTATCATCATGATAGACGTGACGAAACCAGGGTTCCCTGCTCTGCTCATGCTCCATCAGAAACCAACAACAAGCCCCGGTTTCCTTAGCCCCGCTTATCTTGAATAGTGACCTGCAAACCCCATAGAGGACATCGCTGTGAGGCCATTCGCTCAGTCTATGGACGGTACATGGCCTTTGTCGCCGCCGCCGATCTGATCAGCGGCGACACCAACGGGTTCCTGGACGTTTTTGTCCACGATCGTGGGCAGTAGCCCCCCCAGGCCCACCATTCTGATGATGAACTTTTTCGACCGTTAGCCTGCTTTTTTGTTGCCACCAAAGGGAAGGACAATTGCATGAAACAAGCCAGGATTCTACGCATTTTCGCGTTCATGGCTATGCTGATGGCTGTCTTTTGGGCAGTCCCAGGCGATACGCAGGCAGGTGTTGCCAACCAGTCCGATCCCAACGCCTCTGCCGGCATC
>CAYQYJ010000230.1:0-2526 GCA_964421605.1 uncultured Ardenticatenaceae bacterium
GGAAATTGCCGACGCGGCTATTGCCGCCGGGTTGGATTTTATTGTGGTCACGGATCATAACCTGTGGGTAGATGGGGTAGAGGGGTATTATGAGAATGAGAAGGGGCGGGTGCTGCTGCTGGTGGGGGAGGAGGTGCACGATACACGCCGCGATCCGCAGTGCAATCATTTTCTCATTTATGGCGCGGAAACGGAGTTATGCCGGCACGCCCCCGCCCCTCAAGAACTCATTGACGCTGTGCGCCGCATTGGCGCCTGCGGCTTCCTGGCACACCCGCACGAACGCAGCCTCGACCTGCTCAACGAGCCGGAACTGGGCTGGCACAATTGGGAAGTGGAGGGTTTTACGGGATTGGAAATCTGGAATTATATGTCCAGCTTCAAATCCGCCGTGGCCCGCCGTCACGACCGGTTGACCATTAAAAACAAACTCCTGGCTAAATTGAGCGCCTTGCCGCTGGTACTCCATCCTGAAAAATACATTGTGGGACCAGAAGCCGAGACGCTGGCTAAATGGGACGAACTGCTGGCGCAGGGCAAGCGCATCGCCGCTGTTGGCAACAGCGATGCCCACGGCACGCCCATGAGCCTGGGACCGATCACCCGCTTTGTCTTCCCGTATGAATTTCTGTTCCGCGCTATCAATACGCACGTACTCATCCGCCAGCCGCTGAACGGCGACCTGGCGCACGACAAAGCGTTAATTCTAGGGGCGATCGGTCAGGGGAACAGTTGGGTGGCTTACGATATGCCCGCCGCCACCAAAGGGTTTCGCTTCAGCGGACAGGGGGTGGGCAAAGGCATCATGGGCGATCAGATTAAAATGGACGTGGGCGCCACTTTGCAAGCCATTGCGCCCGCCCGCTGCCACATGCGCCTCATCCATCGGGGGCAGGTGGTGGCTGAAGCGCAAGACACGACGTTGACCCACATACCCGTTGACGGCGGCGCTTACCGGGTCGAGTGCCACATTTCGTACCTGGGGCAGAAACGGGGCTGGATATACAGCAACCCCATTTATCTACACTGACGTTGTGAGAAAAGGGCTGAGATGAACTCGATACGCGCCGTTATTCGCATTGTGACCATTTCCATCGTGCTGGCGACGGGAACGCTAGCCATCCTGTTGACGGGGTGGATTCCGCTGCGAGTGCGGCGCATCCGTTTTGCCGCCTGGAATATGCGCTGGATGGCGCGCGCTTTCCTACGCATCTTCGATGTGCGTTTTACGCCGCCACCGTTGGAGGCGTTTGCCCACCACGAAGGCTTTGTTTTTCCCAACCATCTCTCCTATCTGGATATTGTGCTGTTGGTCAGTATGATGCCCATGCGCTTTCTGGCTAAGGAGGAAGTGCGCCGTTGGCCCTTTATCGGCTGGGTGGCGATGGCGGTGGGCACGGTGTTTGTGGATCGCGGCGACAAATCTTCGCGCCATCTGGCGCGGGAAAAACTGGCGCGCGTGCGGCGCTATCCACCGATTGTGGTCTTTCCCGAAGGCAAGGTGGGCCCAGGGGGGACGCTGCTGCCATTTCGCCATGGCGCCTTTGAGATTGCGGCGCAAAACAGCACTCCTTTTCTGCCGTGCGCTATCCTGTATGATCGGGAAGCGCTGGTGGTGTGGGGAGAGGAAACGTTGTTCAACGCTATGTGGCGGCTGGCGGGGCGGTCTGGCCCGGTATATGCCAGGCTGATAACCCTGCCAGCCGTGCAGCCCACGCCCGCCGACAACGTGCAGCAGTTGGCGCTGCAAACACATGAAATGATCGCCCGCACGCTGGCTTACCCTGAACACCCAGGCGCAGCCGGGCTGAAGGAATGAAAGATTTCAATGGCAAATGAAACGAAAATTCCACCCACCCGACCGCTGGAATTGCAACCCAAAGCATTGGTTATTGGCGCTTCGTCAGGGATTGGGGCGGCGTTGATGCCGGCATTAGCCGCGCAAGGCTACATCGTGGCTGGCGTGGCTCGCCGCCAGAGCGAACTGGAAGCAGTATGTGCGGCAGTGAACGCCAAATGGCCTGGGCGGGCTCATCCCTTTGTGCATGATGTGACCGATTACGCCACAGCGCCCGCCCTGTTCCAGGAGATTGCGCGCCACCTCAACGGGTTGGATCTGGTTGTTTACGTGGCGGGCGTCATGCCTCCCGTGGCTGCCAGCGAGTACGAATTTAGCAAAGATAAGTTGATGGTGGACGTCAATCTACTGGGGGCAATGGCCTGGCTGGATCAGGCTGCCATTCGCTTTGAACGCGACCGGCGGGGCCATATCGTGGGCATTGGTTCCATTGCCGGCGACCGCGGGCGGCGCGGTAATCCTGCCTACCACGCCAGCAAAGCCGGGCTGCACACCTACCTGGAATCGCTGCGCAATCGTCTCAGCCGGCGCGGCGTCACGGTGACGACGATCAAGCCGGGCATGGTGGAAACCCAGATGCTAGAGCACGTGGAAAAGAAGATGTGGCCCGTTTCGGCGACGGACGCCGCCGCCCAAATCGTGACCGCCATTCGCCAGCGGCGACAAAC
>CAYQYJ010000230.1:2626-6289 GCA_964421605.1 uncultured Ardenticatenaceae bacterium
GTTCTATGCGTGATTATCAGTTTCGTTTGACCAAACAAAGCGGCGCGCCGTTGCCGGCAGGACGGCTGGAAAAAGTGTCTGCCTGGGGCGGCGCCAGCAGCGACATTTGCTACGTTTATCGCCCCACAACCGTTGACGGGCTGCAAGAGGTTTTGGACCTGGCGCGCGAAACAGGACGTTCGGTTGGCTTTCGCGGCGCAGGTAATAGCTATGGGGACGCAGCGCTCAATGGCGAGAACATTCTGGTTGACTTGCAGCGGATGAACCGCATTCTGGCCTGGAATCCCGAAACGGGCGCAATCACGGTGGAGCCAGGCGTCACCCTGGAACAACTTTGGGAGTACATTATTGAGGATGGTTGGTGGCCGCCTGTGGTCACGGGAACCAGTAAAACGTCGGTAGGCGGCTGCGCGGCGATGAACGTGCACGGCAAGAATGAATGGCAGATAGGGCCGATTGGCGAGCATATTCTGGCATTCGAGATGATGCTGCCTTCAAAACAGATTATCACGTGCAGCCGCAGCGAAAACAGCGACATTTTTTACGCCGCTATTGGCGGTTTTGGCATGTTAGGCTGCTTTACGGCGCTGACGCTGCAAATGAAGCGCATTTATTCGGGGCTGCTGCAAGTGGAGGCGTACGCCAGCCACAATTTGAGCCAGATGCTGCGACAGGTGAATGAACACGTCACCCGCTCCGATTACACCGTTGGCTGGGTAGATGCCATCGCCAGCGGGCGACAGCTTGGGCGCGGGCAAATTCACGCAGCGCATTATTTGCCGGCAGGCGCCGACCCATACCCCCAACAAACGCTGCGCGCCGCTTATCAACGCCCTCCCACGCTGCTTTTTGGCATCCTGCCCGCTTCCATCATGTGGCTTTTTATGCGCCCCTTCTGGAACAATCTGGGCACACGCTTTGTCAATCTGGGCAAATACCTCTCCTCCCGCCTGGGGGATGGGCACACGTTTTTGCAGCCTCACGCCAGTTTCCATTTCTTACTGGATTACATTCCCGATTGGAAGAAGGCGTATGGGCCAGGTGGGCTGATCCAGTATCAAAGTTTTATCCCGGCGGCTAACGCCGAAGCCGCTTTTAGCCAGATGCTGCGGTTGGGGCAGCGGCGGGGGCTGCCGAACTATTTGAGCGTACTCAAACGGCATCGCCCTGACGACTTTCTGATGACGCACAGCCTGGATGGGTATTCGCTGGCGATGGATTTTCGGGTGACCCGCCATAACCGCCCGCAGTTGGTGCGCCTGACCCGCGACATGGATGAGATTGTGCTGCAAGCGGGCGGGCGTTTTTATTTTGCTAAAGACAGCACACTGCGCCCGGAAGCAGTCGTGGCTTCTCTAGGCGAAAGCGCCGTTAGCCGATTCCGCGCCTTAAAGGCCCAATGCGATCCCGATGGAATGTTGCAAACAAATTTGTGGCGGCGGCTCTTCCCTTAGGGACGTTCAATGAATGCCCTTCACGCTGGCGGCGCACTTCGAGGAATGTTTTTTTGCCCGAATTTTTTCTCCGCCCTCCGCGTCTCCGCGTGAGGCTAATTTTTTAGAGGAGGCTCCCATGTCGCGTAAGCTTGTTTTTGCCATGCTGTTTGTATTGTTGTTTGCCGGCATTTTTATTCCTCCCCTCCACGCTGCCAATGCACCCCAGTCGCCGCCGGAAACGGTCATACTGGCTCAAAATGAAGAAACGACGCCGCCGGAAACGGAGCCTGTAACCCTGGCTGAAGGCCTGACCCAGATTTTCGCCGTATTGGGGCTGTATATTGTGACCATGTTCACTATGGCCATTGGTACGGAAATTATGGTGGATGTGGTCAAGATTGGGATTGGCTTGAAAAGCAAACCGACTGCCCGCGACACCATGGCGGCTTATAAGGATTTGCTGCCGGGCAGCCTGGAAAGTCTGGGGGCCAGCGTCAAAATACAGCAGGAGTTTGCCGCCCATCTGGCGGCGCTGGAAACGGTCTTGCAGCCAGTGGAAAAGGCGGAAGATTTCCTGATGGACGTGCGCCAGGGGGAGATTGGGAAAGTTGTGCAAACGGTGCTGACGGCGGTGAATGCCGGCACGATTCCCAGCGAAGCCGAAGCCAAACAGTGGGTTATTGCCCAAATGCACGATGGTATTCTCAACCTGACCAACCGTCTGGAATTGCCCGCCACCCTGGCTCAGTTTCTGGACACGCGCGTGCGCGATGCCCTGGTCCAACTGACTGAGGTCAACCCCATGCAGTTGCTCAACCGGGCGGTAAACGTGCTGCAAGGCAACCTGGCGGAACTGATCATCGCCTGGACACGGCAGCAAATTGGAACCGTCAGCGCCACCACCAGCCAACTATTGAAAGAGCGGTACTACAACCAGCTCCGCCCCCAATTAGAGGGATTTGGCCTGAGCCGCGAAGAATTGCAGGCCATTGATGGCTGGCTCAGCTATTTGCTGCAAGCGTTGGAAAAAGACGGCCAGATCAGCCGCGAAGTGGAAATTTACTTGAGTTCGCTGACCGAACTACTGCAAGGCGTGGAGACGCAGCGCGACCGGCTGAGCAGCCCACCACGCCGTTTCTGGCGCTGGCTGCGCGGGCTGCCTGTGATTGGGCCCAACCTGATCGCTGGTCTGGAACGCGCCTGGAACCGCTTGTTGCAACATGACTCCCCGGCGACTCGCCCCGACTACACGCAACTAACGCCGACGACGGCAGCGCGCATTATCTTGCAAGAACAGGGACGGCACGAAGAGGATGCCAAAATGCGGGTCAAGTGGCTGCGCTTCACGTCTGTGGTGGTCGGCATTGGCCTGGCTTATATTTTGCGCGTGGATTCGGGGAATTTACTAGGGGATCTGCTGCCGACGGGCATACTCACTACGGCATTGACGCAAGACCAGACGGTCTCTCTTCTGGGGCGAGAGATGGTTTTGCATCGGGTGACTGCCGGCATCATCCTCACAGGATTGGCGGCCAGCGCTGGTTCCAGTTTCTGGCATGATCAGCTCAGCCGCCTGCGCACAGCCAAAGATGTGTCAGAAGAAGTGATCAAAGCGGTGCAAAAAATCCAGTCACAGTAGCCCGCTCAGGTCAGTTTGTCCAGGCGGGAAAAGAAAGGGTGCTCACCCGTTAGCGTGGCGAACTTAAGGTACAAGGTGCGCCCATCATCCGCCTCAAAGGCAATGGATATTTTCTTGCCTGGCAGCCCTGCCACCATCTCCCAATATGCCCCAGTCAACGTCTGCGCCGGGCGCATTTCGCCCTCATCCGACTCCTGTCGCCCGGCCAACAGCCGCTCCAGGCGCACCACGTACTTTTCCAGGGATAGGTCAATAAACAGCACTTTAGCCGCAAAGACGGCTCGCATGTAATCGCCTTCTGGCAAATGCCAGGCAAACTGCAGCGGAAATGTATCACCCACGTTGTATTTATGATCAGGCATGCGCCTATTGTAACCGTCTGCCGCCGCCCTGCCCATTGCCTTTAGCGTGACTTGCCTACCGCTTACGCCGCAACGGTGTATAATCTGGGGCAGATAGACCAAAGGGGCTTCCCCGCCAGCACACGTTACAATGGAAATTCGTGGCGCAATTCGCCAAATTGCGCGGACAAACTGACAGTTTGTCCTACAGGTCTCCGCGCCCCGCATAAGCGGGCTGCCGCGTAAG
>CAYQYJ010000231.1:0-6261 GCA_964421605.1 uncultured Ardenticatenaceae bacterium
AAAGCGTCCACTCCGGAGTCGAGGCTTTAGCCGGTTCACGGAACGTACTTGTGCAGTCCTGTACTTAGTCTGGTTAGACCAGCCTTCTGGGTAAAAATGAGCTTCCAATCATGATGAAGAATCGGTGGTTCGTCATATTTATGGGCGTTTTTCTTACTTTTCTACCGGGCGGACTATACCTCTTGCTGGCAGAGATGTTGGGTAAGTATAGTCCATGGGTGAGCTTTCTAGCCGTTATTCTGGGGCTTTTCATTGGCTCAACTTTCGTATCACGGCGCTATCCTGACAGTAGAAGAGATAAGAGGATGCGAACTACCCGCTTTCAACTGAAATGAAACACACACCCTGGAAAGCATTTACAGGGCTACTTTTTAGGGAGGAGTGAGCAGGATCATGCCAGGTGGGTGACGTTTGGCACTTGGCGGAAAAGGGGGGCGTGATAGGATTCCGTAGCGCAGGCTGTTTGTGTGCGTGGACAAACGGACGGTTTGTCCTACATTTTCGTAGGAGTTCCCCATGCGCGGGGCGCACCACAAGGAATGAAAACGGTTCGTAGTAGGCACTTTAGTGCCGTCAGAAGGCGATGAATCACCTACTACGAACGTATTTTCGAAGGAGCAAGCAATGCATGAATTAGTGGTAACGGAAAATATCCTGGAGATGGCGCTGTATCATGCGCAGACGGCGGGGGCGCAGCGGGTGACGGATTTGCACATTGTGTTGGGCGAGCTTTCTTCTTTTGTGGATGATTCGCTCCAGTTTTATTGGGATTTTGTGAGCGAAGGGACGGCGGCGGCGGGAGCGGCGCTGCATTTCCGGCGCGTGCCGGCAGAAATGGTCTGCCAGGACTGCCATCACCGGTACAGCCCGCGCGAACACCTGACCTGCCCGATTTGCGGCAGCGAGTATGTGCGCGTGGCGCAAGGGGAGGAGTTTTACCTGGAAGCGATTGACGTGGATACGGATGCAGACAGTACAGCGGGCATCGAGCAAGGCAATGGGTAAGCGGATTCAGGTAGTAGAGAATATTATGGGGGCGAATGAGCGGCTGGCTGCCGGCAACCGCCAGATGCTGGACGCGGCGGGCGTAGTGGGGTTGAATTTGATGGCCTCGCCCGGCGCCGGCAAAACGAGCCTGATTGAGCACACAATCCAGCGGTTGAAGCAGAAGGTGCGGCTGGCAGTGGTGGATGGGGATATTGCCACCAGCATTGACGCCGACCGGGCGGCAGCGGCGGGGGCGGCGGCGATCCAGATTAACACAGGCGGCGAGTGTCACCTGGATGCGGTGATGCTGCAAACAGCGTTGGGGCAACTGGATTTGCCCGCGCTGGATTTGCTGATTGTGGAAAACGTGGGCAACCTGATTTGCCCGGCTAACTTTGCCTTGGGCACGCACAAAAGCGTGCTGATTGCTTCTATTCCCGAAGGGGATGACAAGCCGTACAAATATCCGGGCATGTATCGGGGGGTAGATGCGCTGGTGATCAATAAGATTGATTTGCTGCCTTATATTGCGTTCGACATGGATTACTTCCGGCGGGGTGTGGCGGCGCTGAACCCAGGGCTGGCGACGTTTCCCCTTTCCTGTCGTACAGGTGAAGGGTTAGAGGATTGGCTGGATTGGGTGTTGGCGCAGCTAAAGGATAGGGCATGATTGTCGCCGGGCGGCTAAGGATTGGCGGGCAAGATGCCCACGCTACGTGGGGGGAGAAGCGGGCAAGATGCCCGCGCTACGTGAAAAACGAAGATGAGTGATTTGAGCGGGACGCGCATTCACATTACGGGGGTGGTGCAAGGGGTAGGCTTCCGTCCGTTTGTGTATGGGCTGGCGCAGCGGCTGCAGTTGACGGGGTGGGTGCGGAATACGTCGGCGGGGGTGGATATTGAGGCTGACGGGCAGGCGGAAGCGCTGCACGCTTTTACGCAAGCGCTGCAAGGGGAACTGCCGCCGCTGGCGCGAATTGAGGAGATGGCGGTCAGCTACCAGCCAGCGAATGGCTTTACCCGCTTTGAAATTGTGCATTCACAGGCGGTAGCCGGGGGGTTCCAACCGGTGGCGGCGGACACAGCGGTGTGCGCCGACTGTCTGCGCGAACTTTTTGACCCCCATGACCGGCGTTACCGGTACCCTTTTATTAACTGTACCAACTGCGGCCCGCGTTTTACGATTATTCAGGGGATGCCGTATGACCGGCCGCAAACCACAATGGCTTCGTTTGCCATGTGCCCCACGTGCGCGGCAGAGTATGGGAATCCGCTGGATCGGCGTTTCCATGCGCAGCCGACGGCGTGTCCGGTATGCGGGCCGCAGGTGTGGTTGGAAGTAAGTGGTCAGTGGCGAGTGGTCAGTGAGGGGGAGGGGGCGGTGCAGGAGGCGCGGGCGCGGCTGCAAGCCGGGCAGATTGTGGCGGTGAAGGGGTTGGGCGGGTTTCATCTGGCGTGCGACGCCACTCATGCGGCGGCGGTGGCGGAACTGCGGCGGCGCAAACGGCGGCAGGAGAAGCCGCTGGCGGTGATGGTGAGAGACGCAGCGGCGGCGGCGCGGCAGTGCGTGTTGGATGAAGCCGCCAGGGCGCTGCTGACTGGACGGGAGCGGCCTATTGTTTTGCTGCGGCGGCGGGCGGATGCGACGATTGCGGATAACGTGGCCCCCTACCAGCATGACCTGGGGATGATGCTGCCCTATACGCCGCTGCATTATTTGCTGCTGGAAGCCGCGCCGGGTTTCCCCGAAGCGTTGGTGATGACCAGCGGCAACCTGAGCGAGGAACCCATCGCCAGCGACAATGAGGAGGCGCGGCAGCGGCTGGCAGGGTTGGCGGACGCTTTTTTGCTGCATGATCGGCCGATTGAGGCGCGCTGCGATGATTCGGTGGTACGGCTGATGCCGGCATCTCCCCCCACCCTTCCGCGCCACATGCCCATCCGCCACGCGCGAGGATATGCGCCCGCGCCGCGGCGGCTGCCGTGGGCAGGGCCGCAACTGCTGGCAACCGGAGGGGAATTAAAGAATGCGTTTTGCCTGACCCGCGACCAATATGCTTTTTTGAGCCACCACATTGGGGACATGGAGAATTACGAGACGCTGCAAGCGTTTGAGCGGGCAGTGGGGCATTATGAGCGGCTGTTTCAGATTAAGCCGCAGCTTGTGGCGCATGATTTACACCCGGATTACCTGGCGACGCGGTATGCGCTGGCGCGGGCGCAGGCGGAGGGAATGCCGGCAGTGGGGGTGCAACACCATCACGCGCACATTGCGGCGGTGATGGCGGAACATGGGCTGCGCGGAGACCGTCCGGTGATTGGCGTGGCTTTTGACGGCACGGGCTATGGGGAGGATGGGGCGGTGTGGGGCGGCGAGTTCCTGATTGGCGATTATGGCGGATACGAACGGGCAGCGCATCTGGCGTATGTCCCCCTGCCAGGGGGAGAGAAAGCGATCCGCGAACCGTGGCGGATGGCGCTGGCCTGGCTGGCGCAGGCGGGCATACCATGGCGGGCAGACCTGCCGCCAGTTCAGTATGCGCTGGCGCAAGAGCAAAGCGAGCGGGCGCTGGCGGCGCTGCGGCAGCAACTGGCATCCGGGTTAAACGCGCCGCCGACTTCTAGCATGGGGCGGTTGTTTGATGCGGCGGCGGCGCTGGCAGGGGTGCGCCAGGTGGTGAGTTATGAGGCGCAGGCGGCCATCGAGTTGGAGGCGTTGGTTGACCCGGCAGTTGAGGAAGCGTACCCGTTTGCCTGGGCGGGGGAAACGGTGGATATGGGACCGGCGTTGGCGCAGATGGCGCGGGAATGGGGGGCGGGCGTGCCGGCATCTACCCTGTCCGCCCGTTTCCATAACACCATCGCCGCCATGACGGCGGCGGTGTGCCGCCGCCTGCGGCAGCAATTCCAGGTGCGAGAAGCGGCGTTGAGCGGGGGGGTGTGGCAGAACGGGACGCTGCTGCGGCGCACGGTGCGGGAACTGGAAAAGGACGGGTTTGTGGTTTACGTGCATGAAACCACGCCCACGAATGATGGCGGGCTGGCGCTGGGGCAGGCGGCTGTGGCGGCGTGGCGGCAGGGGATAAACTAATCACAGATTTCGCAGATCACACAGATTTATTTTGTGGCTGGTTCGGGGTTGGCGCTTCTGACCACTGATCACTGTCCACTGTTCACTGGAGGAAATGGATTATGTGTCTGGGCGTGCCAGGGAAAATTGTGGCAAGGTATGAGGTGGACGGGCTGCCGATGGGCAAGATTGACTTCGGCGGGACGGTGCGCGAGGCGTGTCTGGCGTATGTGCCGGAGGCGGGGGTGGGGGATTATACGGTGATTCACGTGGGGTTTGCCATCAGCCGGTTGAGCGAGGAGGAGGCGCAGGCGACGCTGGAAATGCTGCGGGAGATTATCCAGTTGGAGGAGGAGATTGGGCCGACGGATGGGGCGTTGTGAAGGCGCTGGCAGGTATGGGCGGATGCCGGCTGGAAGCCGGCGCTACAGTTGGCGCTACGGCGGCAAGGGTGTGAAATGAAGTATGTGACGGAGTACCGGGACGCGGCATTGGTAAAGCGTACCATCCGCGAAATTGAACGAACGGTCACGCAGCCCTGGGTGTTGATGGAGATTTGCGGCGGGCAGACGCACGCGATTGTACGGCATGGGCTGGATCAGGTGCTGCCGCCGGAGATTGAACTGGTGCATGGGCCGGGCTGTCCGGTGTGCGTTACGCCATTGGAACTGGTGGACAAGGCGCTGGCGATTGCGGCGCAGCCGGGGGTGATTTTTACGTCTTATGGGGATATGCTGCGCGTGCCAGGAACGGCTCAGGACTTATTCTCGGTACGGGCCAACGGCGGGGATGTGCGCGTGGTCTATTCGCCGCTGGATGCGGTGAAGATAGCGCAGGCTAACCCTGATAAGGAGGTAATCTTTTTTGCCATCGGCTTTGAGACGACGGCGCCAGCCAACGCCATGAGCGTGCTGCAAGCCAAAGCGTTGGGGCTGACCAATTTTAGCGTGCTGGTGTCGCACGTGTGCGTGCCGCCAGCCATGCACGCCATTTTGGGGTCGGCGCATAACCGGGTGCAAGGGTTTCTGGCGGCGGGGCACGTGTGCGCGGTCATGGGGTATTGGGAGTATCCGCCGCTTGCCGAGAAGTACCGCACGCCCATTGTGGTGACCGGGTTTGAACCGCTGGACATTGTGCAGGGCATCCTGGCAGCGGTGCGAATGCTGGAAGCCGGCAAGGTGGGGGTGGAAAATGCGTATGGGCGGGCGGTGACGTATGACGGAAACCGGGCGGCGCAGGCGGTAATTGCGCAGGTGTTTGAGATGCGCGACCGCAAATGGCGGGGGGTGGGCATGATTCCCCTGAGTGGTTGGGGGTTGCGCCCGGCATTTGCCGCCTTTGACGCCGAAACGCGCTTTGACGTGGGCGACATCCAGCCGCAGGAGTCGCCGCTGTGCATTGCGGGGCAGATTTTGCAGGGCTTGCGGAAGCCGCATCACTGCCCGGCTTTTGGGGTTGATTGCACGCCGGAGCATCCGCTGGGGGCGACGATGGTGTCGGCGGAGGGGGCGTGCGCGGCGTATTACCGGTATGGCCGGCATTCAGGCAACCTGGAGGCGATCCATGTCTGAACAAGGGCATGGTCAGATGGAAGCGGTCAGTCTGGCAGGGGCGGTGTGCCCGCTGCCGCTGGCGCACGATGAGAAGGTGGTGCTGGGACACGGCAGCGGCGGCAAGATGTCGCACGACTTGATCCGGCGGCTGTTCTGGACGCAGTTGGGGAATGAGGTGTTGGCGCGGGGGAATGATGCCGGCATTATCACCCTCCCGCCCGGCCGCGTCGCCATCAGCACCGACTCGCACGTGGTGTCGCCGCTGTTTTTCCGCGGCGGGGATATTGGGCGGCTGGCGGTGTGCGGCACGGTGAACGACCTGGCGATGATGGGGGCCACGCCGCTGTATCTGACGGCGGGTTTTATTTTGGAAGAAGGGCTGCCGTTGGAAGTGTTGCAGCGGGTGGTGGGGTCTATGCGGGAGGCGGGGGAAGATGCCGGCATTCAAATCATCGCCGGCGACACGAAAGTGGTGCAACGGGGCAAAGCGGATGGATTGTACATCAACACGGCAGGCGTAGGCGTCGTGCCCCCTGGGGTGAACATTGGCGGAGAGCAGGCGCAGCCGGGGGACGTGGTCATTCTGTCCGGGGCCATTGGCGATCATGGCATTGCCGTGCTCAGCGCGCGCGGCGAACTGGGCTTCGAGGC
>CAYQYJ010000232.1:0-2926 GCA_964421605.1 uncultured Ardenticatenaceae bacterium
CCCCTCGCCCTCTCCGAAAGCCCCCTTCCCCCTTTAGGGGGAAGGGGGTTGGGGGTCTGCCCTTAGCGGTGTCTTCACCGCCGTTAGCGGTGTCTTCACCGCCGTTTACCGGATTATTTTCTTGAACCTCAACAATACGCCCCTACACAGGGCGCGGTGGGCGCGGAGAGAAATGTAGGACAAACGGTTGGTTTGTCCGCGCCAGTTTGGAAAATGGCGTTACAAATGCAGTCACTCAAAATCAACAGCAATGATGGCGGCGGCGGCAGCCTGCATATAAGCCAGTACTTCCTGGTGGTATGGGTGAACCTGGTACGCCTGCATATCCGCCAGGCTGTCAAAGCGGGCGATCAGGGCCACATCGTAGGCGCGGGGGCTGCGCACCACATCTTGACCTACTTCCAGGCTGCGCAATGCCGGCACTTTTCCCGCCAGACTGCGCAATTTTTCCACGGCGGCGGCGACCGCCTGCGGGCTGCCGTCCTTGAGCTTAAACAACACCACATGCGTCAGACTGCTGGCTGCCGGCTCCGGTTCCGTTGGCGCGGGCGCGGCGGGGGCTGGTAACGGAGATAATGCCAGCCGCATCACGTTTTCGCCATCGTGCACCTCACCTGTATCCACGAAGCCCAACTTTTGGTAAAATGGCTGCGGGCTGCCTTCTGCCGGCACGTAGCTCAAAAACATCTCCGCAGCATTGGGCAGCGCGCGCACGTGGGCAATCACCTGTTCCATCGCCTGCCGCCCATACCCCTGCCCCTGATAGCGCGCGTCAATCATATATCGCCACAGGTAGTAAGTCGGTTTTTGTTCATCTATGTACACCATCACAAAGCCCACTGGCGTTTCGTCGGCGTAGATAGCCCGATACCAGGCGCGCGGCTCGAAGTGGGCTTCCGCCAGGGATACGGCATTAGCCGCCACAAACTGCTCTTGCGCCGCCGCCACATGCAGCTTCAGGACATCGCGTAGATTTTCTGGCGTTACGTCGCGTAGGGTGACGACTGCCGGCATTTTTCCCTCCTTGTTACTGCCGTTTGCCACATTGGGCTATCTGCTGGTAACATACCAGCCATTGTCCTGGTACTCGGCAAGGGGCTGGGATAGGCAAACAATCCTGTCTTTTTCAGGAGCGCCATTTTACCGTAAAACAAGTGATAAACCACTATGAGCGAGACTACAAACGACAGCAGCAAGACCAATGCCGCCACTATCTCCAGCGACTTCATCCGCACTATCATCAACGAAGATAACGCCACCGGCAAATATGGCGGGCGCGTGCACACCCGCTTTCCCCCCGAACCCAATGGCTATCTGCACATCGGCCACGCCAAATCCATCTGCCTGAATTTTGGCATTGCCGAAGCGTATGGCGGACTTTATAACCTGCGCTTCGACGACACCAATCCCACTAAAGAGGAGCAGGAGTATGTGGACGCCATCATCGGGGACATTCGCTGGTTGGGGTTTGATTGGGGCGACCGCCTCTTTTTCGCTTCCGATTACTTCGACCAGTTGTATGAGTACGCCGTGCAGTTGGTGCAGGCCGGCAAAGCATACGTAGACGACCTGTCGGCAGCCGAAATTCGCGACTATCGCGGCACGTTGACCACCCCTGGACGCAACAGCCCCTACCGCGACCGTTCCGTTGCCGAAAACTTCAACTTGTTGCAGCGCATGAAGGAAGGTGAATTTGCCAACGGGGCGCGCGTGCTGCGCGCCAAAATAGATATGGCTTCCCCCAACCTGAACATGCGCGACCCCGTGCTCTATCGCATTTTGCACGAAAGCCACCATCGCACGGGCGACAAATGGTGCATTTACCCCATGTATGATTGGGCGCATGGTCAGTGCGACTCCATTGAGGGTATCACCCACTCCATCTGTACCCTGGAGTTTGAAGATCATCGCCCTCTCTACGATTGGTTTATTGACCAGTTGGGCATCTACCATCCGCAGCAGATTGAATTTGCCCGTCTCAACCTGACGTACACCCTGATGAGCAAGCGCAAGCTGCTGAAGCTGGTGAATCAGGGAATTGTGCGCGGCTGGGATGATCCGCGCATGCCCACCCTGTCCGGGATGCGCCGCCGCGGCTACACGCCTGCCGCCATCCGTAACTTCTGCGACCGCATTGGCGTGGCTAAGAGCAACAGCGTGGTGGAGTTTTCCATGCTGGAGTTTTTTGTGCGCGACGATCTGAACCAGACCGCGCCGCGAGCCATGGCGGTGCTGGCCCCGCTGCGAGTGGTGATTGAGAACTATCCGGAGGATCAGGTGGAGCAGTTGGACGTCGCCAATCATCCGCAGCGACCGGAGATGGGCGTGCGCCAGGCGCCGTTTTCGCGCGTGCTGTACATTGAGCGGGATGACTTCATGGAAGATCCGCCGCGCAAATATTACCGCTTATCCCCTGGGGCGGAAGTGCGCCTGAACCAGGCCTATTACATCACCTGCGTGGGCGTGGTAAAAGATGAAGCCACGGGCGAGGTCGTTGAACTGCGCTGCACCTATGACCCTGAGTCGCGCGGCGGCGTGACGCCGGATGGGCGCAAGGTGCGCGGCACGATTCATTGGGTGTCGGCGGCGCACGCTGTGCCCGCCGAAGTGCGCCTGTATGATCACCTGTTTGCCACGCCGTTCCCTGAGGACGCGCCCCCCGGCGCGGATTTCACCGTGAATCTGAACCCGAATTCGCTGGTGGTGGTCAACCCGGCTATGGTCGAGCCGGGGCTGGCGCAGGCGGCGGCGGGCAGCCGCTTCCAGTTCATGCGCCAGGGCTACTTTGTGGTAGACCCCGACAGCGCGCCTGGCAGCCTGGTGTTTAACCGCACCGTTGGCTTGCGCGACACCTGGGGCAAAATGCAGCAAGAAGGGTAGGCGCGTGGGACAATTTGCCAAATTGTCCTACAGAAGTCCATGCAGA
>CAYQYJ010000232.1:3026-6261 GCA_964421605.1 uncultured Ardenticatenaceae bacterium
AGTCCATGCAGAAAGTCCTCATTCTCGGCGGCGTTTCCTACAATCTGATGATTTATCTGGAGCGGTTCCCGCCGTCGCAGCCGCAGACGGTTTTTAGTCGCGGCTACCATGAGACGGTGGGGTCGTGCGGCGCGGGTAAGGCGCTGAATTTACACCGCCTGGGGCTGGACGTGACCCTTTACGCCTTGATTGGGGCGGATGAGGCGGGGGCGCGGGCGCAGGCGGCTTTGCAGCAGGCGGGCGTGCATTTTGTGCCGGGCCTGGACCCCGGCGGCACGCGCCGCCACGTCAACCTGATGGACGCAAATGGTGGCCGCATTTCCATTTTCATTGCCGACGGCAGTTTTGAGCCGCCGCTTGATCTGGACGTGGTAGCCGGGCTGCTGCCGGCATCTGACGTCGTCGTGTTGAATATCACGAATTACTGCCGGCATTTTATCCCCCTCATCCGCGCCCACGGCAAACCCATCTGGTGCGACATTCACGACTATGACGGCGTCAATCCCCACCACCGCGACTTTATTGACGCCGCCGAGGTGGTGTTTATGAGTTCGGAGAAGCTGCCGGCATTCCGCCCCTTCATGCAGCAGTTAGTAGACGGCGGCAAAAAACTGGTCGTTTGCACCCACGGCGCGCAAGGCGCGACTGCGCTGACCCATACTGGCGAATGGTATGATGCGCCTGTTGTGCCTGGCGCACGCCTGGTAGATACTAATGGCGCGGGGGACGCTTTTTTTGCTGGGGTTTACTATGGCCTGGCGCACGGCTTTCCCCTGCCGCGCAGCCTGCGCCTGGGCGCCATTGCCGCCAGTTTCTCCCTCGCTTCCCTGGAACTGGCGCACCCCGACCTCACCCCCGCGGCGTTGGAATCGGCTTATGCCCATCTGGGTTGGCTGTAGCCGGCGGTCGCAGCGACCAGCGCTCCCCGACCACAATCACGATAGCAACCGCCAGCAGCAACCCAAAGTTCAGCCAGCGCCCCTGGTTGGTCGCCAGCAGCGGCAGCAGCGCCGCGCCGCTGAGGTTGCCCATCGCGTGGAACAACATAGCGACCAGCACGCTGCCGCGGGTGTGGTTAAACAGCCAGGTGTAAAGGACAGCCAAGACGATTTGCTGCGCCACAAACTGCCACACGGGAATGACCTGCTGCGCCGTGCCCTCGATAAAGTGCAGCGGCAGATGCCACAAGCCCCACAACAGTCCCAACCCCAGACTACCCCACAGCGCGCCCCAGCGCCGCTGCATCGGCTCCAGGGCGTAACCGCGCCAGCCGAACTCCTCCCCTAAAGGCCCCCCCAGAAAGAAGATAAAGAAAAACGTGCCAATTAAGTTGAGGGGTTGGGCGAGTAGGGGGAATGCCGGCATTTCCCACCCCAATAACTGTCCCCCCGCCAGGGTCAGCCCGGCCAATGCCGGCAGCAGCAGCAGCGTGGGCAGCCACCAGATGCGGTCAAACCCCACGTTCACGCCTCGCCGCGCCAGTTGGCGCACCCCGGCGCGCCCCGCCGCCCGCGCTGTCAGGGCAAAAGCCACAATACCTGGGGCAAACGGGGCAAACATTCCCGGCAACCCTACCACTGCCGGCAAATCAGGCAGCAGCGTAGAACGCAGCACGGAGGGCAGCCACAGCAGCCAGGATAAAGCAAAGGTGAGTAAGAAAAAAAGACGCACGTGAACCTTCATACCGTTCCTATTATTGGGGCAGGTTTCAAACCTGCCCCGACTAACCAGGCAGCCCCTCTTGCCAGAGGCGCTGCATTTCCGGCGACCGCGCCAGCAGGTCGGCTAATGAGCCGCTGTCGGCTATCTGACCGTCTTGCAGCACGATGATCTGATTTGCCTGGCGCAGCGCCGCCCGCCGGTGCGACACCACCAGACAGGTGGGCCGTTCCGCGCCGTTGGCAGCAAACAACCGTTCCCACATCTGCCGTTCCGTCTCCACATCCAGCGCGCTGGATAAGTCATCGAACACCAATAGTTCGGGCTGGCGCACAAACATACGCGCCGCCGCCGACCGTTGTATCTGCCCGCCCGACAGGCGCACGCCGCGCGGCCCTACCAGCGTGTCCAGGCCATGATCCATCACGGCCACGTCTGGCTCCATGACGGCGTGGTAGACGGCTCCATCCAGGTCTACTTCCGTTTCCGGCAGCCCCAACAGGATGTTGCGACGCAGCGTATCGCTGAACAGGCGCGGCACCTGCCCCGTAAAGGCGCAGCGCGGCGGCGTAAAGAAGCTGGCGGGGTCGGTCACGGGTTCCCCATTCCAGCGGATGTCGCCCGTTTGCGCCGGCAGCAGCCCCAATAGCGCTTTCACCAGGGTCGTTTTGCCGCTGCCGATGCGCCCCGTGATCACCGTGAATGAGCCACGCGGCACGTCCAGATGGATGCGGCGCACGCCATTTTCTGAATCCGGGTAGATATAGGTCAGGTCGCGCACGGTGAGCCTATGCAGGCGGTGCTGTGGGTCTTTGGGTATGGGCGGCAGTTCGGGCAGATGCCCATCCATGTAAATGGGGTGGTGCGCGACGACGGCGCCGGCGGGTAAACCCTGCATGATGGCGTCCAGCCGCCCGGTAGAGACGCCCACCTGTTTGTAGCGGGTGATGACGGAGCCGGCGACGCGCATCACCTGGGTCATGGGCCAGATGTAGGCGGCAAACAGGGCGAAATCGCCCACGGTGAAAGTGCCGGCAGCCATCGCCTGCGCCGCCAGCAGTAAAATTAACCCCATGCCCACGTCTACCGTGCCGTTGCTCATCGCTTCCACCGTTCGTTCCAACACCTGGTCCTTAACCATCGCCTGGCGGCGGGCGTCGTTAAGCTGGCGGAAATGGGCGATGATGCGTTCTTCGGCGTCGGCGACTTTGATGGCCTGGGTGGCGTTAAAGATGTCGGCAATGATGCCTGTGACGCGGCTGGTGGCCTCGCGGCTGGCGGTGCGGTAAAGGCGGGCTTTTTCGGCCAGCCGCCGCGAGATGGCAATGACAATGACCAGCGGCAGAAAAGTGCCCAAAGTCACCCACGGGTTGATGCTCAGCATGACTGCCAGGGCAATGAGCGCGGAGACGCCGAAGCCGATCACGTCGTCAATGACGACGATGGCCTGCAACATCAGTTCGGGATCGTCGCGCAGGGTGCTCATGACCTGGCCGCTGGACATGCGGCGACCATCTTTTTGGCGGGGGAGGGGATCGGCTGCCGGCATTTCCAACACCCGCGCGAACATATTCCG
>CAYQYJ010000233.1:0-6258 GCA_964421605.1 uncultured Ardenticatenaceae bacterium
CGGGATTACCTGATTATTTTCTCAATGTCCAAGCAGACCTGTCAGGTCTCTCCAGGCAAACATTATTCCCGATAATTTCTATTATACAGCGATTCCATGAAAGCAGGTTTGTGGTCAGCAACCAGAGTGGAACTTTGTGGCCTACCGCTCTGTGGCGCGCTTCGCTTTGGTCCCGTCTTGACAACCCCTGAGCGTTGCACAATAATTACGCCACTTGAGGCGGTTTACGCTCATGCCTGACTGCACAAAGGATTTCCCATGAAACCTGCTCCGTTTGATTATGTCGCGCCCGATTCGTTGGCGGAGGCGCTCTCCCTGGTGGCTGCGCATGGCAGCGATGGCAAGTTGTTGGCTGGCGGACAAAGCCTGATACCAGCCATGAATTTTCGCCTGCTGCAGCCGGCGATTCTGATTGATTTGAACCGCATAACACATTTGAGCGGGATCGAACGGCCCGCCGCTGGGGGATTGCGTTTGGGCGCTATGACGCGGCAGGCGCAGGTGGAACGGGATGTGCGCGTGGCGCAGTTCGCGCCGCTGTTGGCGGAAGCGATGCCCCAGATTGCTCATCCGCAAATCCGTAATCGCGGCACGATGGGCGGTAGCATGGTCCACGCTGACCCGGCTGCGGAACTGCCTGTTGTGGCTGTAGCGCTAGATGCTGTGTTTGAGGTTGCCAGCCAGCGCGGGCGGCGGCGAGTAGAGGCGAAAGCGTTTTTCCAAAGTCTCTTTACCGTTGACCTGGCGCCCGATGAAATATTGACTGCCATTGAATTCCCACCCTGGCCTGCCGGCAGCGGCTGGGCATTTGTCGAAGTGGCGCGGCGGCGCGGCGATTACGCCCTGGCTGGCGTGGCGGCTGTGGTGACGTTGGATGAGGCGGGGAAATGCCGGCACGCTCGCCTGGTATACCTGAATCTGGGCGATGGGCCTGTAGACGCCCCGGCTGCTGCCCGCTGGCTACAAAACGAACTACTGACGCCGCACGTTATCGAAGCTGCCGCCCATCATGCCGCTGCACAAGAAATTGATCCCACAGGCAACATCCACGCCAGCGCCGATTTCCAGCGCCACCTGGCTCGCGTCTTAACGCGCCGCGCCCTGACCACAGCCGCCGCCCGCGCCAACCACAGGGCTTAAAATCCGCTTCCCCTACCAGAGGATCCCCATGATGCACACCGTCAAACTAACCGTCAACGGCAAACAGTATGAACGTCAGGTGGAACCGCGCCTGCTTCTGAGCGACTTTATCCGGCACGAATTGGGGTTAACTGGCACGCACGTGGGCTGCGAACATGGCGTCTGCGGCGCTTGCACCATTTTGTTTGAGGATCAGGCTGTGCGCTCCTGCTTGCTGTTGGCGGTACAGGCGCACGGTCACGAACTGCGTACCGTCGAAGGGTTGGCTGACAGCCCCGACCATCTGCATCCGTTGCAGATGGCTTTCTGGGAAGCGCATGGTCTGCAGTGCGGCTTTTGCACGCCTGGCATTTTGATGACGCTCATTCCCTTCCTGGCGGAAAACCCCTCCCCCACCGAAATGGAAATCCGTGAAGCGTTGTCCGGCAATCTATGCCGCTGCACGGGCTACCAACACATCGTAGACGCCGTTCAGTTGGCGGCTGCTGCTGGTTCGCTTCCCTGATTCCGCGTTCATTCCCGGCAGAGACCTTCTCTTATGTTACCGACGCTTGCCTCATTGATTGCTGCCTTGCGCAGCGGTTCACTGCCACTGCTGGCGTATCTGGCAGAACTGGAAGCCCATTTTGCGCTGCGGGAGCCGTCTGTGTTAGCGTTTGTGCCCGAAGCGGGGCGATTTGAGCGCCTGCGACGCGAAGCCGCGGCGCTGCTGGCCCGTTATCCAGATGCAGTCGCTCGCCCGCCGTTGTTTGGCGTGCCTGTGGGCGTGAAGGATATTTTTCAGGTGAGCGGCTTCACCACGGTTGCCGGCAGCCGCTTACCCCCAGACGCCCTGCAAGGCCCAGAAGCGACTGTTGTAACGCAGCTAAAAGCAGCGGGGGCGCTGGTCATGGGCAAGACCGTCACCACCGAGTTCGCCTATTTTGCGCCGGGGCCCACGCGCAACCCGCGCCATCCTGACCACACGCCTGGCGGCTCCAGCAGCGGCTCAGCCGCCGCCGTCGGCGCGGGACTATGCCCACTGGCCCTGGGCACGCAAACCATCGGTTCTATCAGCCGCCCCGCCGCCTTTTGTGGCGTGGTGGGGTACAAACCCAGCTACGAACGTATTTCCAGAGCAGGCGTCATTCCCCTATCGCCCTCATTAGACCACATTGGCTTGTTTGCGCCCGATGTGCCAGGCATTGCCCTGGTTGCCGCGCAGCTTTGCCAGAATTGGCAGCCGGCTGCGCCCACCCGCCAGCCCGTGTTAGGCGTGCCCCAGGGCCCGTATCTGGAGCAGGCGACCCCAGCGGCGCTGGCGCACTTTGCCAGCGTTTGCCAGCGATTATCCCAGGCTGGCTGGATTGTAAGGCGCGTCCCTGCCATGCCCGACTTCGCCGAACTTGTCGCCCGTCACAATTTGCTCATGGCTGCCGATGCCGCTGCGGTACACGCTGGCTGGTATGCGCAATATGGACATCTTTATCATGAAAAGACAGCCGGTTTGCTCCACCGCGGGCAGGCGGTTTCGCCTGAGTTGGTGGCTGCTGCCCGCCAGGGGCGAGAACAACTGCGCCAGGAGTTGTCCACGTTGATGGCGGAGAGTGGCGTGGATTTGTGGTTGTCGCCGCCGGCTATAGGCACTGCGCCAGCAGGGCTGGAGAGCACGGGCGACCCGATCATGAACTTGCCCTGGACGCATGCCGGGCTGCCGACGGTGAGCGTGCCGGCAGGTTTTGCGGCTAATGGGCTTCCCTGGGGGCTGCAAATAGCGGCTAACTGGCAGGCGGACGAACAACTGTTGGCCTGGGCTGAACCCATAGCCGCCTTGTTAGCCGCCAGCGGGGCGGGGGCGTAGACAATGGTGCGGCTGTGGGCTATTTTTCGATTGCGCTGCTCTCACTGCTTACAGGGTAAAGTGTTTGCCTCATTATGGCATATGCACAGCCACTGCCCGGTATGTGGCGTCCCCTTCGAGCGGGAGACGGGTTTCTTCCTCATGTCCATTTATTTTGCCTACGCCGTAGACGTGTTGGTGATTGCGCCCTTTATTGTCTGGTCGGTGATTCATGATTTGCCCATTTGGATGATGTTGCTGGGCATGGCGCTGGCGCTGCTGCTGCTGGCTCCCTTCACCCTGCGCTTTTCGCGCGTGTTATGGCTGCATCTGGACGAACTCTTCGATCCGCGCCGCTCCTGAGCAAACGTCTTGCCGGACAGCATGTAGGACAAAACGGTCAGTTTGTCCGCTCCCGTTCGTGAGGTGTCCATGGACCCTGCTACCCTAAACGCCATTCTCATTGGCATGGCTGGCGACGCTGGCGGCGGCCTGATCGCCGGCATTCTGTCCAAACTGGCTGGGCGCGTCGCCCGCCGCTTCCAACCGCCGCCGCAGCAGAAAGCCTTATTGACCGCATTTGCGCAGGCGCTGACCGCCGCCTTTGCCGCTACGCCGCAGACAGGCCCGCTGACCCGCTATTACCTGGACAGCCTGACCGCCTTCCTGAAAGAGGAGATTGTCCGCGAAGAACTGGCTCTGCTGCTTGACCCAGATGACACCTTCGATCTGAAACGGCTGCGCCAGGTCTTTACACGCATCACCCAGGGATACCCGCCTGAAGTTATACCTGATTTGCAGTTTGAGCCGTTTGTGGCTGCCCTGGCGCAAAACTTTGCCGCCGCGGCGCGGCAGCAGCCTGACCTGCAAGAAGTCATCAAAATCGAACGGCTGGACGCCCTGGTGTCCCGCTTTGACGCCCTGCTGTTGCATACAGGCAGCATCCGGCAAGCCACCGCCGATACGGCTGACCACACCCGCCGCGCCGCCGACACATTGGCCGACATCAACACCACCATGGCGCAGTTGCGCCAGATAGCGGAGCAGACCGCCGCCGCTTACTGGCAACGGTTTACGCCGCCACAACCTGACGTGAAGTCTGCCGACCTGGCGGAAGCGACCAGCCGCTACCTGGCCTATTTGCTGGAGCGCTACCGCTACCTGGACTTCCAGGGCATGGGCATGACCGATCGCGTGGCTTTGACCCTGCCCTTGCTGGAGATGTACGTGCCCTTGAAGGCGCGCGTGCAGTTGCCGGAGGGGGAAACCTGGTCGCGCGATCTCAAGCTGGCGGGCCGCCGCCCCACGGACGAGGAAGCGGCGGCGATGGGGCAGCGGTTAAGCGAACCGCGCCCGCTGCTGGATTTGCTGCAAGAGCAGCCCGGCCTGATCATTCTGGGCGACCCGGGGGCGGGCAAAACGACCTTCCTCAAATACGTGGCTGTTCGCCTGGCTTTGGGCGAGGGCGCCGCCCTGGGCGTGGGGCAGCGGCTGCCGCTGCTTATTCCCCTTTTCGCTTATGGGCAGGCGCTGACGCAGCAAGACATCCCCCTGGATGAGTTTATTCCCCGTTATTATCGCAGTCAGGGCATTGATCTGCCTCTGGATGAGGTGCTGGCGGCGGCGCTGCGTCAGGGGGGCGCGCTGTTCCTGCTGGACGGGCTGGACGAAGTACCCTCGCTGGCGCTGCGGGGTCTGGTGGTAGAGCGAGTGCGCGCGTTTTTCACCTTTTATCGAGAAGCGGGCAACAAGTTTATCCTCACCAGCCGCATTGTGGGCTACCTGGATGTGCGTCCCAACGATAAGCATTTGACGGAATGCACCCTGGTGGATTTTGAGCAGGCGGAAATAGAGGCGTTTGTGGCCCGCTGGTCACAGGCAGTGGAGCGCGCCATCCGCGGGCGGGATGCGCACAGCGCCCAACGCGCGGCGGCGGAAGAGCAGGCGGCGCTGCTGCACGCCATCGCCCACAACCCAGGCGTGCGCCAGTTGGCGGCCAACCCGCTGCTGCTGACGATTCTGGCCTTGATGAAGCGGCAGGGGATTACGCTGCCCGAACGGCGGGTGGAACTGTATGACCAGTACGTGCGCACGCTGGTGCGCCACTGGCTGCTGGCGCGCGGTCTGGATCGACGGGCGGCGCGGGAACTGGACGTCGTGGAGACGGTGCGCGTATTGGGGGCGCTGGCCCTGTGGATGCAGCAAACCAGTCCAGACAAGGGTCTGGTGCGGCAGGCGGCTTTGCAGCAGCAGTTGACGTCTATTTTTACGGCCCGCCGCCACCCTGAACCCGAAGCAGCGGCGCGCCAACTGCTGCACGATGCCCGCGAACAGGCTGGCCTGCTGGTGGAGCGCGGCGGGCGCACCTACGGCTTCATTCACAAGACCTTCCAGGAATACCTGGCGGCAGTGGGCATTGCCCAACAGGGGCAGACCGGGCTGGACGCCGTTATCGAGATATTGGCCGCGCACGTGGCTGACCCTGACTGGCGTGAAGTGGCCCTGCTGACTATTGGCTACATGGGCCTGATCCAGCAGCGAGATGAAGCGGCGGGCGAGACGCTGCTGCGCCTGATGGCGCTTGACCCTGGCTTGCCCGGCCAGGCGGTTATCCTGGCGGGGGAGGCGGCGCTGGACGCCTGGCCCGGCGGGGTGACCCTCCACTGCCGCGCCCAGGTGGTGCAGGCGCTGGAAACGATGGTGCAGTCCACCACCGTGGCGGCGGCGCAGCGCGTCCAGGCGGGCGCAGTGCTGGGACGGTTGGGAGATACGCGCCCTGGCGTCACGGCGCTGCCGGCTGCCGAGATGTCCATTCTCTGTGAAGCGACGCGGCTGCCCGATATCCAGTTCTGCTTTGTGCCTGCCGGACCTTTTTGGAGCAGCGAAGATGACGAAACGGGTCAGGTGGTGGAAATTCTGAATTACCCGTACTGGATCAGCCGTTTCCCCGTTACCAATGCCCAGTTTGATACGTTTGTCGCCGCCGGCGGCTACGCGCAGCCGGCGTATTGGCCCGAGGCGGCGCGCGCGGGCGTCTGGCGCGAAAATCAGGTAAAAGGGTGGGAGTACCTGGACAAAGAACCCCGTCGGCAACCTTACAATTTTGGGCAGCCTTTTAACCTGCCCAACCACCCGGTGGTGGGCGTCACCTGGTACGAGGCGCTGGCTTTCACCCGCTGGTTGGCGGCGCAGCTCAGCAGTTTGCCCGCGCCCTGGCAGGTGCAGTTGCCTTCGGAAATTGAGTGGGAAAAAGCGGCGCGGGGGGGATTGCAGCTTCCGGCGGCGGCGCAGGTATGCGC
>CAYQYJ010000234.1:0-2898 GCA_964421605.1 uncultured Ardenticatenaceae bacterium
GTTTCGCGGGTTTACCTGGTATCGCCGCGCGCGGTCATGTCTCCGGTGGTTTCCGCCACCGCCAATGCGCTGGTAGCTCTTTACAGCGCCCCCAGTTGCCCCGCGGATTATGCCATGCGGGTCATTTTTATTGGGATTGGCGCCGCCCGCCCCACAGCAACTCCTCGTAAAGCGTGCGACGGCGCGCACACCATGAACTTCTACGTAGGGGGGATGAATGAAGGCGGGACCTATGTGATGCTGCACCAGGTGTTCGATGCGCAGGGCAGCCCGGTAGCGACGGGCCCGGTCAGGTTCTTTGCCGCGGGCAGCGTGCCGCTGCCAAAGCCTTTTGCTTCGCCTTATGTGCCGCCTGGGCCGCAAACTAGCTTTCTGGATAACCTGGTGCTGTTGTCGCCCATCAACGGCACGGAAGAACAGCCCGCTTACCCACAAGTGCGCGACCTTTTGGGACGTATGGTCTGGTATTATGACCGCAACCTGAATGAGAACCAGTTGTTCTACCCCGTGCCTGGCGGCACGTTCTTGATTCGTGTGGACGTAGATGGTCTGGAGGGCCAGGCGCTGCGGGAAGTTGACCTGGCGGGCCACGTGGTGCGGGAGACCACGACGCAGGCGGTTGATGCGCAGTTGAAAGCGATGGGCTTTACGGATGACTTTACCGCTTTCCACCACGAAGCGCGCCTGATGCCTAACGGTCACTACGCCATACTGGGTTATAACGAACGCATTCTGGTGGATGTGCAAGGGCCCGGGCCGATAGATGTGATTGGCGATTACGTGGTTGTCCTGGACGAGAACTGGCAGGTGGCGTGGGCGTGGAACGCTTTTGATCACCTGGACCCGTACCGCGTAGCTGTTTTGGGTGAAGTGTGCCAGAGCCAGGGACCAGGCTGCCCGCCGCTGTTTCTGGCTACGGAAGCCAATGACTGGACGCACTCCAATTCCATTTCTTACACGCCAGACGGCAGTTTGATCGTTTCCATGCGGCATCAGGATTGGGTGATCAAGATTAATTACAATGACGGCGCGGGTGATGGCAGCGTGATCTGGCGGTTGGGGCCCGAAGGGGACTTTGCGTTGAGCGACGCCGATCCGTACCCCTGGCAGACGCATCAGCATGACGCGAATTACATCAGCAGCAACCGGATCATTCTCTTTGACAACGGGAACACCCGCTGTGCAGCAAACAGCGAGCTTTGTTACAGTCGTGGGCAGATTTATCAGTTGGACGAGTTTACCATGACGGCGTCGTTGGCGCTGAACGCGAATCTGGAGAACTACTCCTTTGCGCTGGGCAGCGCACAACGGGTGACTAATGGCAATTTCCACTTTAACTCTGGCATCCAGCCTGTCGGGTCTGAGTTAATCAGCACGGCGCACGAGGTATTGTCTAATGGAAAGACCCATTATAGCCTGCTGTTGGGTCAGGGAGCTTATCGCTCTTTCCGTATGAGTAGTCTTTACACTGCGCTGGGGGAAATGCCGGCAATTGACCTGATCAACCCGCTGGATTATCGGGGGCGGTGAGGCTCTCAGTGGTGCAAGGCACTGGCTGAACGGGTTTGGTCAGTTGGAACTCCTGTAGTCAGTGCCTCGCACCTGTATAAGACTCTCGGTGGTGCAAGGCACTGGCCGAACGGTTTTGGTCAGTTGGAACTCCTGTGGCCAGTGCCTCGCACCTGTATACACGGAGAATTCATGCGGAGATGGTTTTCTATGTCTAAAATTCCTGTGGCAGTGTTGGGGGCGACGGGGGCGGTGGGGCAACGTTTTGTGCAGTTGCTGGCAGATCACCCCTGGTTTGAAGTCACGGCGGTGACGGGGACGGAGCGCACCATTGGCTTGCCTTATGGGCAGGGGGCGCAGTGGGTGATTCCAGGGGAAGCGCCGGCATCTATTGCCCCCCTTATCATCCAACCGACTGAGCCGAATCTGGACGTGCCTCTGGTCTTTTCGGCGCTGCCGCCCGATGCGGCGCGCCAACAAGAGCCGTTGTTTGCCGCCGCCGGCTATGCGGTAGCCACCAACGCTTCCCCCTTTCGCATGGCGGATTATGTACCGCTGCTCATTCCCGAAGTGAACCCCGACCACACGGGCCTGATTCCGCGCCAGCGGGAAGTGAACGGCTGGTCGGGCTTTATTGTCGCCAGCCCTAACTGCTCCACCACCAGCGCCATCTTGCCCCTGAAAATATGGCAGGAGGCGTTTGGCGTGGAAGCGGTTATGATGGTGACGCTGCAGGCTATTTCTGGGGCGGGGTATCCGGGCGTGCCGGCAATGGCCATTGGGGATAACGTGATTCCCTATATCGGCGGCGAAGATAAAAAGCTGGAAAACGAGCCGAAGAAGCTGCTGGGAACGGTGCGCGACGGCGAATTGACGCTGGCGGACATCCGGCTCAGCGCGCAGGCTAACCGCGTGCCTGTGCTGGATGGGCATCTAGCCAGCGTGTCGGTGAAGTTGAGTCGCGCTGCGACGGCGGCTGAGGCTATTGCGGCATTACAAACGTGGCAGCCGCCCGCAGTGTGCGCTGAATTGCCCAGTACGCCGCAGCAGGTGTTGATTTATCGCCACGAGGAAGACCGCCCGCAGCCGCGCCTGGATCGGGATGCGGAAAATGGTCTGGCCTGGACGGTGGGGAAGGTGCGCGCGTGTGATGTGCTAGACCTGCGCTATATGGCGCTCACGCACAACACCCTGCGCGGCGCTGCCAGCGGCGCTATTTTGAACGCTGAACTGTTGGTGCAGCAGGGATACGTCAAGTAATCGCACTGGGTTTTCACCGCTAAGACGCAAAGAACGCCAAGAAAAATCAGGGAATGCAGGCGGTAAGTGGATGCTGCGTCAAAAGATCCGCCCTCAGTGGGGGCGGATTTTTTGTTGTTGCCGGCAGCC
>CAYQYJ010000234.1:2998-6244 GCA_964421605.1 uncultured Ardenticatenaceae bacterium
GTAGACGTACAGGGGCCAGGCCCGGTGGACGTCATTGGCGATTACATTCTTGTACTGGATGAAAACTGGCAGGTGACCTGGGTTTGGGACAGCTTTGTCCATCTGGACCCGGCGCGTCTGGCGGTGTTGGGGGAAGTGTGCGTCAGCGAAGGACCGGGCTGCCCGCCCGTTTTGCTGGACGATACAGCCAATGACTGGACGCATTCTAACTCCGTTACACCCACGCCAGATGGGCACCTGCTGCTTTCTATCCGCCATCAGGATTGGGTGGTGAAGATAAACTACGCGAATGGGACAGGCGACGGCGCGGTGTTATGGCGGTTGGGACCAGAAGGCGACTTTACGCTGGAGACGCCAGACGAGACGTTGTGGAATACGCACCAACATGACGCCAGCTTCATTAGCGCGGATCAGATCATTCTGTATGACAATGGCAATACGCGCTGCGCTTTTTACCCGGAATTGTGCTTCAGCCGCGGACAGGTGTACCAGATTAACGAAGACGTGATGACGGCAACGCTAACGCTCAACGCTGATCTGCAGACGTATGCTTTTGCTTTGGGCAGCGCGCAAACGTTGTCCAATGGGAATTATCACTTTGATTCGGGCATCCAGACCGGAGACCCAGCCAATTACTCGCTGGCGCAAGAGGTGCTGCCAGATGGCTCGCTCATTTATGAGATGTATACGGAAATGCCGGCCTATCGCTCCTTCCGCCTCGCCAACCTTTACCTGTCTGACGACTTCGTCCCCCCGCCAGACTGATAGCCGGCTCTGCCTGGCTCGTTTATGCGACAGCCTCTGCCGTGGCCTGACAGCCATTGCAGAGGCTTTTTTAATTGGCGTCGCCGCGTCTTCAGGCGGCGGCTATTTGTCGTCCAGAGCGGCAATACCTGGCAGGATTTTGCCTTCGAGCAGCTCCAGACTGGCGCCGCCGCCCGTGCTGACGTGGGACATCCGGGCCGTCAGGCCGGCATTTTTCACTGCTGCCGCGGAGTCCCCACCGCCAATGATGACCTGCACCCCCTGGTCCGCCATGTCGGCTAACAGGGCGGCGATGCGGTTTGTGCCGGCAGCAAAGGCGTCAAACTCAAACACGCCCATGGGGCCATTCCAGATCACCAGCCGCGCCCCGGCAAGCTGCGCGGCAAACAGCCGCACCGTTTCCGGGCCGATGTCCAGGGCCATTTTGCCGGCAGGGACAGCAGATGCGGACGTGATCTCCGCCGTCGCGTCGGCGGCAAACCGGTCGGCGATCACCAGGTCTACGGGTAGAATCAGCCGCGCGCCAGCCATCTGCAGCAGCCGGTTAGCTTCGCCAATGGCTTCCGCCTCCACCAGCGAACTGCCCATTTCATACCCTTTGGCTTGCAAGAAGGTGTTCGCCATGCCGCCGCCAATCAAAATCTTGTCCGCTTTTTGCAGCAGGTTTTCGATCAATTTGATTTTGTCCGAAATCTTGGCGCCGCCCATAATAGCCACGTAAGGATGGGGCGGGGCCGTTACGGCGGAACCCAGGGCGCTCATTTCCTGGCCCATGAGGAAGCCCGCCACGGCAGGCCCGCCCCTAGCGCGCATGGCGTGGGCCACGCCCTCGGTGGTAGCTTCGGCGCGGTGGGCTGTGCCGAAGGCGTCGTTGACGTATACGTCCGCCAGGCTGGCCAGCTCCGCCGACAGGACGGCGTCGTTCTTCTTCTCGCCGGGGTGGAAACGGGTGTTCTCCAGCAGCAGCACGTCTCCAGGCTGCATGGCGGCGACGGCTTGAGCCACCTGACTGCCGGACACTTCATCCAATTTTTGCACGGGCCTATCCAGGAGTTCAGACAGACGGGCAGCTACCGGGTTCATTCTGAATTGCTGGTCGGCGGCTGATTTGGGGCGACCCAGGTGGGAGCAGAGGATCAGGCTGGCGCCGTGCGCCAACAGATAGTTTATGGTGGGCAGCGCCGCCTGGATGCGGGTGTCATCGGTGACGGTAATGGGTTCGTTAGGGTCTTTGCCGCTCAAAGGCACGTTGAAATCCACGCGCACCAGCGCTTTCTTGCCGTGCACGTCAATGTCAGTGATAGTTTTCTTGTTCATGTCGTCCTCGCTGTGGGAAAAATGGCTCTGTTGCTAAGAAAAGATTTCGCCCCAAGAGGCGCCATCATCTCGATCAAACACCCTGGCGCGGTGACTCGCGCCGGGATGCCTGTTTTCTGGTTTTCATTTGTCCGCGTATTCTAACCAGAAAAAGGGGTGATGTCGAGGTGGGTCGCTGATGACGCTGATAAGGCGCAGATTGGCTGGATTTATCGTTTCGGAAAAGTCACCCTCGTAGAGCGTTTAGGGCGGTAGGGGCTGGTAGCGGCGCAGTTCCAGGCGGTAGAATGGGATGGTTTCCACAAGTTGCCAGTGGGCATTGAGCCACGCTTCGCTGGCGGACGTAGGAGGCGGGCTGCCGAAGCGTTCGCTGATCACCCAGATGTCCGCGCCCTGCGCCTGCGCTTCGTTTGCCAGGGCTGCCAGTTCCTCCGTGCTGCCGGCACGCCGCCCCCGTTCCGCCGCGCGCAGAGGCTGGTAGTAGTTGTAGGGGATGGCGTTCCAGGGGGGATCGATCCAGAGGTGGTCGGATGCCGGCATTTCCGCCCCCACATACGCCGTCACCCCGCGCCAATCATCCTTTGGCGTCAGCACAGTTGCGCCCGCCGCCAGCAGCGACAGTAGCAGCAGCCCCGCCGCCAACAGGTCGCGGCGGCGGGAAAATGTGATTAACCACGCCGCCAACAATGCCACGTAAGGCCAGCCAGTGACCAGGATTCGCTTGAGGGTGTAGAAGCGAGGCAGGGCAAGAAGGAGTGTGGTCAGGGCAAAGGCCGCCAGCAGCAGCGGGCTTACCCAACGGCGTGTCGCGGGACGATGCAGCGCCTGGTGTATGCCGGCAGCCGTGCCAAAAATAAGAAGCGCCAGCCCCGCCAGCCCGGCCAGAAACAGCCAGCCGGACAGCGCCGCCAGCCCTAACGCCTGGCGCAGCCGCTCGAAAATGTAGACGCTTTCCATCTGGTTCAGCAGTTGCCACAGGTGGGGAAGCTGAGGGCGATAGAGCCACCAGGCGGCAGCCAGGGCTGCCAGCGGCGGCAGCAGGCGCGCCAGCGAGCGGCGACTGCGCCATGAGTCAAACAACCAGAGCGCAGTCAGACCAGCCCAGAGCGGGATCAAGGTGTAATCCAGGTACAAACCGGCGCTCAGCGCCAGAAAAACCAGCGG
>CAYQYJ010000235.1:0-6196 GCA_964421605.1 uncultured Ardenticatenaceae bacterium
AGCCGATGCCTTTTTGCCAGTTTTAATGACTTTTCCGACAAACTGCTAGATTTCGGTAATCTGGCGTCAGGGGGCGAGAAATGCCGGCAGCCACCACCAATTTTGCGCGGTAAAGGTGCGAGCCTCGCCAGAGTCAGGGTCAACCATCAGGCTGCTGGTGTCTACGGCTTCAAAATTGGATCCGTGAACGGTAGCCAGGGTGGAGACGAGCATATCGTTGTCCCAACGCTCGTCGGGCACACCGCTGATATACCAGTCGCTGCCGTTGTCGGCGATGATCATGCCATACTCTTTGAGAGCGTTCAGGATAACGCGCACGGGCGGCGGGTAGGGGGAAACATCAAAGGATGCTTTCAAGCGGAAGCGCAAGCCCATGGGCGGCAGGGTGGGGCTGGCGTCGTCGGAGGCAAAGTGGCGGGCGGGCCAGACATAGGCGCGGCGCGTCTGGCTGACGGTGAAACGGAGAGCATGGTCAATGCGACCAGCAGCCACTTCCTCGTAACGCACCAGACCCGGGAAAATGGGCAACCCGGCGGCGTCCGCCGAAGTCCACCCTTCTGGGCGTAGGGCATGGCTGTTCAGGTCATAAACGGCGCCGGAACCAGCCTGCCAGCTACCGTCGGTTTGGGGCCAGGCGTAATAGAGTTCGTACAAATGGCAATTGTCGCGGTCTATGACCAGCACGTGGCGGTCGCCGTCGCTATCTGGACCGCCTTCAATGGGAGCGTCTGGGGGGACGGGGTAGGGACCGGGATCGCTTTCGTCGCCATACCAGATGAAGTCTATAGGCACCAGGGGCTGCGCACCGGAGACGGTAACGTAGGGAATGCCAATGGGGCCGCCATCCCACAGACCAGAACCAAAGTCAGGATGTAAGCCGGTGTCGGGGCCAATGCCGGCAATAAACACGTCAGACAACGGATGAACGGGTAAGTCGCTGATGGGCGTATTCCAGATGTTGTTGGCGGGAAAAACGGGGCAACCCTGGATGACAGGGCCCGCCGGTGACAATGACTCGGACGTTACCGCTGGCTGCGGCGCTGCCGTTGGGTGTCGCTCTTCTGGGGGCTCTGATTCCAGCGTGGCGATGGTCGTTGTCATCGTGGGCGCGGGTATGGTTTCGCTGGCAGCCTGCCGGCAAAAGGCGGTGAGCAGCACGAGTAACAACAAAATAATGGGGAATCGCGTCATGTCAATGGCCTCTCGAAATATTGGTAAATAGAAGTTCAACTTTTGGGAGAAGTTGAACTTCTGGACTATTCGCTGTCGCTCTGGGGGCGGCCCTCCGGGAAAAGTTGATAGCCGCCGTCGCGGCTGCCGCGCCGGGTAATCAGGTAAACCGGGTTAGAGGGATCGGGTTCAATTCGGGTGCGAATGCCGCGAATCGCCTGGTAGACGGCGCCGGTGGTCAGACCGGCAGCGTGGACGTCAGGGGGCCAGGCGTTTTCAATCCGGTCGTCGTGGGTATGGCGGATAAAGGGATTTTCCAGCAAGTAGGCAAGGACAGCCATTTCTTGTGGAGCCAGACCCTCAATTTGCTGCCGGCCCTGATAGATAAAGCCAGTGCGGGCGTCGCGCCAGAGTTTGCCGCGGCTGATACCTTCCTGGGCGGCGACAAAGGCGGCGACAAGTTCGCCCACAATGCGCCATTCGGCGGCGCTGGTTTGCCGGCACACTCCCTTGCGCGCCAACTGTGCTAGAACCTGGGCCAGATCGCTGGCGGCGGAGATGGCGCGCCCGGCAGAGGGATGGGCTTCTATTTTCACCAACTCGCTCAAAGCTAACTGTTCATCCTGCGTCAAACTTTGCCACAGCTCTTGCAGGCGGTGGCGCACGTTGGGCTGCTGGCTCAAAATCGCCGCCCACTCCGGCTGGGGCGGCAGCGGGGCGGCGGCTAACCACCAGCTACAAGCCACGCGCAGCAGGGCAGGATAGCCGCCAGTCAGGGAGAGGAGGTGGTCGGCGGCGGATGCCGGCATCTCGTTTTCTCTGGCAGTCTGGCGGCGAATCATGTCCAGACCATCGGCAGGCGACAGCGGGCCAACCCAACAGACGTAGGTGTCCAGCAAGGTACGCAGCGGGGCAGCGCTCTCTACGCCGGAAAGATAAATTCCCTCTTGCTCCATTCCCAGAATATAGGACAACGTGCCTTTGAAGGCGTCGCGCAGCCCGCGTAGGGTACGGGTCATTTGCGGCGTGGCAGAATAGAGAAAGCGGTCAAACCGGTTGAGAACCAGTACCACGCGCACATCATCAGTTTGCAGCATTTGCAGCAGTTCGCGCAAGCCGCTTTGGGGCAAGAAGGCGTCCTGCGCCACCGTTTCGTAGCGGCGAAAGATGGCGGTGATGGCTTGCTGCTGCGCTTCGGCAAACTGCTCTCGATTTTCATAGAAAGCGCGCAAGATGACGCGGTAGAAGGTAGCCAGGCGATGGTCGGGCAGGTTGTGCAAGTCCACGGCTACCAACTGCGCGGTTAGGCCAGGGGGGAGATAGCGCGCCAGCACGTCCGGGCGGTAGCAGAGGTAGCCCAGCAGGGTGGCGCGGCCCACGCCAGGCAAACCCAATACAGCGCCGCTCTCGCCAGCGGCGATCCAGCCAGCTAATTGGGTCATTTCGGGCTGGCGGTAGGTTGCCGGCAAGTTTCGCCACCGGGTGTTTGTGCGCATGGTCTATGGTTCCTCAGCCATCCCTATCGCGGAGGGTGTCCGCACCGCCTACGGCGAGGCTGACAGCCATTTTTGTGGGCAATTTTTGGCGCGTATGTGCCAAAAATTGCCCAGCGCCGAAATTTTTCGCCTGTTTCGCCGGGTCGGTATGCGGCTAAAGAGATTACCACAGTTTACTGAGGTGTTATCCCTGGAAGCCAGCGTTCTGGTTTGTTCAGAAATCTGTCAGCTAACGCGCAGATTCGGCTCAGTTAATATCGCGCTGATTTTTGTATGATGTACGCAGCTTCGAAGCCTTAACATTAATCGCTCGCTTGAGTGCCTTGCAAGGGAATCAGTCGGCTGATTCCGACCGGTCGCATTCGATGAGCCTTCACTTTTGGGAGGAACATCGTGGCGCTCAAGAAGTTTTCCAGGTCCATCAGCCGTTTCGTGGCGCTGGCAGCGCTGGCTGTCGCTTTGACGGTGACGCCGCTGACGCAATCGGCGGCGTATTATATGGACGACTGCGTACCCATCAATCCGCCTGTCTGCCCTGGGTAAGCGCAAAGTCGTTGAATGGTCAGGCATAGGGCGGGTTGGCAACCCGCCCTACGTTTTAGAAAGGGCAGCAGCGAATTTTTGACGCAAATAGCGGGCAAACGCCACCTCAGGGAACTGATCCAGAAACTGGATCGCCTGGGCATAATAATGGCGGGCGGCAGCTACGTCTCCCTGGGCGGACAGAGCAGCGGCGAGCGTGCCGGCAACGTTGCCGGCATTGAACCGATCCTTTAACTCCAGGAACCGCTCCAGGCTTAAACGTAGCAGCGGTTCGGCTTCCTCCGGTTTACCCTGTTCCAGCAAAACATCCCCTAGATTGAGCAACAAGACAGCCAGTTGGTACGTCTGCCCGGTTTCTTCCAGATAAGCCAGGTTAGTGCGGCGAAAAGCGGCTTCGGCGTCGGGCAGCCGCCCGGTATTGGCGTATAGCGTGCCCAGGTTTATTAATAAGTGAATCTTATCGTGCTCGCTATGAACACCCTCCAGGAGCTTCTCAGCTTGCAGATAAAGGGGTTCAGCCTCCTTGTATTGGCGGTCATACAAGCAGGTGTTAGCCAGCATGATCAACGCCTTTGCCAGTTCCAGAGGATGCGCCAGTTGCCGCCAGAGAGCCACGGCCTGCGCCAGATATTGCTGCGACGTTGCCAGATGCCCCAGCGCCTGATCTACCAGGCCCAACAAGGTATGCGCGTGCGCCATCCAGTACGGGTCTGCGCCGGTGCGGGTAAACCCGTCCAAAGCCGCCCGACCCATTTCGCCGGCTTGCGCGTAATTTCGTTGATCGTTGTAGACGAGGCCCAGGTTCAAACAGGCTTCAGCTATGAGGAATTCGTCAGCCAACTGCCGCGCAATCGCTAAAGCCGCCTCATGTTCCTGACAGGCTTGGTCGAGGCTATGCTGGCGGCGATAAAGCTGGCCCAGGCGATGGCGCAATTTGGCAGCGTCGGGGGTATTGACGGCATCCGTCTGGTGGACAGCCTTTTCCAGGATGGGAATCCAATCCTGCCAGTAGCCGCCCTGATCCACCAGATCAAATAGATCGAGCGCCAACTTCGTCGCCAGCGCTTGCGTTGAAGCTACACACAGCCCAAACTGGACAGCCTGGTACAAATTCTCCTTCTCGCGATCCAGTTTGCTGATGTCAACGGAACCAGTCAGGCTGGTTTGCTGCTGCCAATAGCGCAGGTTGGCTTGAATGCTCTGCACAAAACGGGGGTTGGGGTTCATAACTACTCCCCCAACCAGCCAGTAATTACTGTGTTCAAAAATGTCTCGGTCAGACGGTGAATGCCGTAACGGCTTTCCTTCAAGGTGCTGCGCGATTCCAATAAATTACGGCGCGTCAACTCGTCCACTGCCGACCACACCGCCGCATCAGGCAGTTCACTGATAGCCTGCAACTGCGCCAGATTGGCGCCCGCGGAGCGAGAGATCAGGGGCATCGCTTGCAGCAGCGTCTGCGCATGAGGAGATAAAGCAGCCCAGGCCCGCTCATAAATGTGATGGTACATCTGATCCGTCGCGCCAATCTGTCCACGAGCCAGATCGTGCAGCACGTCGGTCAGGGAGAATCGGTCCGCCAGTCCCACAACCAGCTTCAAAGCCAGCGGGTTGCCGCCGGTGACAGCATAAATGCGCTCTATATCCGCCGCACTGGCAGCGGCTAACGACGCCAGTCCAATGGCGCGGGCCTGATGCCGCACCAGCGCAGCCGCGTCAGGCAGGCTCAGTTCGCCCAGCGTATAACTGAATACGGCTGTCTGCCCAACTGGACGGCTACGTGTGGTCAGTATAAATTTAGAGGGATCAGCCAGGTAGCGCAACTTCGGCAGCAGTTCGTTTACGTCTGCCGATTCTTCCAGGTTATCAACGACAACTAATGTGGGGCATTCTTTGAGCAGGCTGCGGATACGGCTCTCGCGCGCCGCAGGCGTCAGGCGTTCCGCTACCCCCAATCCGAGCCGCAACGCCAGATCGGCGAACAGCTTTTCACTGGTGAATTTAGGCGTCCCTCTGGCAACTCCCATGCCGCCCGGCTCCATGCGCAGCCAGAAAACGCGGGGAAAGCGACAGGCGGCTAACGTCTGGCGGGTCACGCGGTCAGCCAGGGAGGTCTTGCCAATGCCGCCAATACCCGTAATGGCAATCAGCCAGGGTTCATGGGGGCTAAGTACCTGCGATCTCAACTGGCTTTGGGCTTCATCAAAGCCAAAAAGCTGCTCATAACTGGGCGGCGGCAAATCGCTTTCTAACGCTCGCGCCATCACCTGGCGCAGCGCTCGCTCGCGGGCGGCAATACAGGCGGCTAACTGGTCAATGGCGGCAGCCTGCACACGGCTGACGGCAAATTCGCCCAATTCCATATCAAGCCCAACCTTAACCAGCGTATCGCCTTTCACGAAACGCCGATGGAGAACCTCAGCGGCTTGAGCGTCTTGCGATTCTAGCTCTTCCAGACATTCAGACAGGATTCGTTTGGCAGCCTCATGGGGGGTAAGACCCGATTGGTCAACTAACTGCCTGACCAGACATAAAAAACCCAGCGGCGACTCTCCCCCTGGGCTGCTTTTGCGCCAACTACGCAAAGCCTGCTGCACAGCAGTGCGCAACGCTTCGCCTTCCAGCTCAGGGAATGATTCCATGTTCTTTTCCTCCTCTCTCGACCCTGAGCCATATTATAACGCAATTTGCGCCAGAAGCAGGGAATGAAAACGCCAGAAACCGGATTTTGGCAAAAAATCCGGTTTCTGAAAGGAGAAAAAGCGTGTAACTGCTACGCCCCTGGGATTTCACCGCAAAGACGCAAAGAGCGCCAAGAGAAACCAGGAGACAAAGTATGTTGTAACTGCCAGACCCTCTGGGATTTCACCGCAAAGACGCGAAGAGCGCCAAGAAAACAAGGGGGAGGGCTGCACTTGATTGTGGCAGGCGCCAACCTCGCCGCAGGCGAGGCTGACGCCTATTTTTATGGGCAATTGGGGGCGCAT
>CAYQYJ010000236.1:0-6167 GCA_964421605.1 uncultured Ardenticatenaceae bacterium
CTTGATGAATGAAAATCAGTCATCATAGTGTTCTGTACAAGGATTGCCGGCAGCAGCGGCAAAAAATACATCACTTTCAAAATTGGTGAGATTTCAGACAAAGTGATAGCGACCGCCGTGTATTCTAGAAAAGCCTGCGGCATTACTCCGCCGCGCGGGTGTTACAATCGTCCGTGTGCAGTTCACGATCCTGCCGCACATACGGCGTATTGATCAGGGAGCGGAGAATGTCTCCAGGAGTAAACCGCTCTGCCAGACCAATCGAGGCTGTATAATCGCCGCCCATCTGATAGGGATCCCAAACGATGACGCCCCACCATCCAGGCGTGTCCACTTCTTGATTGAATTGAATTCCCTCGTAGTAAAACTTGCCGCCAAAGGGTTCAAAGAAAGTGTTCCGAGGTTCGCCTGGTTCCAGGTTAGGCACCACAATAGCCCCATATCCTTCAGGTAAATTCACAGGCAGCGGCTCAGTAGGCTCAGGGAGATCTGGACCAAGAATGGCGTAAGAGGGTAGAAACTGCGCATACGCCGTGCATTCAGGCACAATCACTTCCACAAACAAATCGGTTGGCTCACTAATGTCAAACAAAAAGAAGTCCACATCCTCACCCGTTTCCAACCACGAGTAAACCGCCTTAGACTGTTCCACATCGTTAACGACAAATGGATTCGGCCAGGAGTAATCCTGCCGTTCGATGTAGGGCACATGGGCATAAGCCGGCGCTGCGCCCACAAACAACAACATTAAAACCAAAGAAAAAACGACTTTCCGCTGCATTTTGCACCTCTCCTTTTAAATAGGACTGGGGAATTGGCCTTGCGCTAAATTGCCTTGACCTTTCTATGTGCATGATCGTCTCGTTCAGAGAAAGGTCGTAGCCACGCCATATCTGAACAAAACATGTATATAATATAGACATTATTTCCGCGATTGTCAACATTTTGTTCAGTCTGTCATGGAACTATCATCTAAAGAAAGTCAGGCGCGTCCTACTTGCTGGATCCCGTTTTACGTTTTCCCCTAACCGTGTTAACATTCTTCTCCTATGAGTCGTCCTGAGAACATTACCGATTACCGCTGGCAAACCAGCCCCCCTGCCCCCGCCTCCATGCGCCAGGAATTTGGCCACATTCATCCTGTGCTGCTGCAAGTGTTGTATAACCGCGGCATCACCGACGCCGCCCACATGCAGGCGTTCCTGGAAGGGTATTACCTGGAAAGCCGCGATCCGTTTCTGCTTGCCGGCATGGAGCCGGCAGTGGCGCGTATTGAGCAAGCTATCGCCAATGATGAAATGATCGTCGTTTACGGCGACTTTGACGCTGATGGCGTTACTTCTACCGTCCTGCTGACCCAGGCGCTGCGTGGTCTGGGACTGGATCGGCAGCAAGTCCAGCCATATATTCCCGACCGCGTGGACGAAGGCTACGGGCTGAACAAAGAAGCCCTGACCAAACTGAGAGAGAAAGGGGCTGGCTTAGTCATCAGCGTGGACTGCGGCATTCGCTCCGTGGCTGAAGTAGAACACGCCAACGCCATGGGGCTGGACATGATCATCACCGATCACCACCATCTGGGACCGCAGTTGCCGGCAGCGGTGTCCGTCATCAACCCCAAGCGGACTGACTCCGCCTATCCAGAGCAACTGCTGGCAGGCGTCGGCATTGCGTACAAAATGTCGCAAGCGCTGCGCCAGGCTATGCCGCAGCAGGCCAACTACGCCGATGAGGATTTACTGGATCTGGTGGCTATTGGCACAGTAGCTGACCTGGCGCCGCTGTTGAAAGAAAACAGGCTGCTGGTTATCGAAGGCTTAAAGGTGCTAAACGAGGCGCGCCGCCCAGGCGTGGCTGCCCTGGCTCGCGTCTCTGGCGTCCAGCCAGGGAACATGACCGCCGAAACCATAGGCTTTGCCCTGGGGCCCCGCATCAACGCCGCTGGTCGCCTGGCCCACGCTTACACCGCCGCCAGGTTGCTGTCGGTCAATAACGACACGCAGGCAAACCAGTTTGCCGCCGAACTGAATCAGCTCAATCAGGAACGGCGCGCACTTACCACCCGCCTGGGGCAACATGCCGAAACGTTGGTCACGCCTGGCGCGCCCATCCTGATTGCCGTGGATGAGCAATTTGTGGCTGGCGTGGTGGGATTGGTCGCCAGCCGTTTGCAGGAGAAATATTACCGTCCGGCGATTGTGATTGAAAAAGGGGAAAGCGAAAGTCGCGGCTCTTGCCGTTCCATTAAGGGATTTCACATTACCGATATGCTGGATCTGGTGGGGCATCTGTTAGTGCAGCATGGCGGGCACGCGCAGGCGGCAGGGTTGACCATTAAGAATGAGAATTTGCCGGCATTTATCGCCGAAATGACCGAACTGGCTCGCGCCCAACTTGACGGACAGGACCTACGCCCCACCATCCCCATAGACGTGGAAATCCCTCTGCGCGACGTAGATTGGGCGCTACAAGCCACCCTTAACCAACTTGAGCCTACAGGCTACGCCAATGCCACCCCCCTGTTCGCCAGCCGCGGCGTCCAGGTCATAGATTATCGCAGCGTGGGCGGCGACGGAGCGCATTTGCAGTTAACCGTAGGCGATGGATTCCATGGCGTGCGCGCTATCGCCTTCCGCCAGGGCGCCTGGGCGGGTCAGTTGCCTTCACGCATAGACATTGCCTATACCATCGGCGTCAATGAATGGAATGGCCGGCGCAATCTCCAGCTAAACATTCAGGACATTCGCGAAACTGCAGCATCATGAAAATTCTGGTCACGGGAGCGGCTGGCTTCATTGGCAGCCATTTAGCCGAAAAACTGGCGCAGCGGGGAGAGGTGGTCGTTGGTCTGGACAATTTCAATGACATCGTTTACCCGGCGCAGCCCAAACGGGAAAACGCCGCCCGCCTGGCGCGTTATCCCAATATCCGCCTGCTCGAAGCCGACGTGCGCGATCGGGAGCGCGTGTTGGCTTTATTTGCCGCCGAACAGTTTGACGCTGTGGCCCACCTGGCTGCTCTGGCTGGCGTGCGCAACGCCGTTAAATATCCCAACCTGTACGTAGACGTCAACTACAACGGCAGTCAAAACCTGATGGATGGCGCGCGGCTGCACAACGTCGCTAACTTTGTATTTGCCTCAACCTCTTCCGTCTACGGCAACACCCAACGCATCCCCTTCGTTGAAGACGATCCCTGTGATCGCCCTCTCCAACCGTATGCCGCCGCCAAGCGGGGCATTGAAATTTTAGGACACACGTACCACTACTTATTTGGGCTGAACTTTACCGCCATCCGCTTCTTTTCCGTCTATGGCCCGCAGGGGCGGCCCGACATGATGGCTTACAAACTGGCTGAAAGCATTACCAAAAGAACCGCGCTCCCCTATTACAACAACGGGGAAATGTATCGGGATTGGACTTACGTGGGAGACATTACGGATGGGGTGGTTGCCGCCATTCAAAAGCCGCTGGGGTACGAAATCATGAACCTGGGGCGCGGCGAACCCATTCTGCTAAAAGCATTTGTGGCTGAAATGGAACGGCTGGCTGGACAAAAAGCGAACCTGATTCCCCAACCCAAGCCCGCCGCCGATGTGGTACAAAACTTCGCCGACATCAGCAAAGCCCGCCGCCTGTTAGGGTACCAGCCGCATATCCCCTTCACCGAAGGGATTGCCCGCTTTTGGGCATGGTACACAGAAAAACGTCCCTAATCCCCCATAGCTAATTCGGCGGGAGCAGCCGCCTCTTCTTCAGCATCCAACTGCCGCCGGAACTGGCTCATATACAGATTGTAATAAAAGCCGCGTTGCGCCAGCAACGATTCGTGCGTGCCCCGCTCCACAATCTGACCCTGGTCCAACACAATCACCTGGTGGGCGTTACGAATGGTGCTCAGGCGGTGGGCAATGACAAAGCTGGTGCGCCCAGCCAGCAGCCTATCCAATGCCTTTTGAATTTCCCGCTCGGTGCGCGTGTCTACGCTGCTGGTCGCTTCGTCCAGAATCAAGATGCGCGGGTCAATCAAAGCCACGCGAGCAATCGCCAATAGCTGCCGCTGCCCCTGACTCAAACCGCTGCCGCGCTCGCCCAGTATGGTGTTGTATCCATCGGTCAGATTGGTAATAAACTCATGCGCGCGCGCCAGTTTGGCGGCAGCCATGACTTCCGCTTCGCTGGCGTCGGGGCGAGCGTAGCGAATGTTGTTTAAGATAGTGTCGCTGAACAGAAAAGTGTCTTGCAGTACCAGCCCAATTTGCTGCCGCAAGCTCTGGCGGGTGACGTCGCGCACGTCATGACCATCAATGGTCACGCTGCCCCGCGTCACATCATAGAAGCGGGGAATCAGGTTAATAATTGTCGTTTTACCGGCGCCCGTTGGTCCCACAATAGCCACTGTTTGTCCCGGCGCAGCGCGCAGCGATACCCCGCGCAGCACCGGTTCGCCAGGATTGTATTCAGCCCAGACGTTCTCAAAAACCACGTCCCCCCGAATCGGTGGAATAGGCGCCGCCTCTGGTTTGTCCGACAAATCTGGCACTTCGTCAATCAGGTCAAAAATACGTTCGCCGCCAGCAATAGCGCTCTGAATGTTAGCCCATAAAACTGAAATCTGCTGCACGGGACGGTTAAAGTGCTGGGTATAGCCGATAAAGGTCACGACCAGCCCCAATGAAATGGTGGCGCCAAACAAGGTTCCGCCCGTCAGGATAGCATACCCGCCCACGCCCGCCACAATAGCCAGACTGACGTAAGCCAGCGCTTCCAAGGCAGGCGCCAGAGCGCTGGTATACACCTGGGCGCCGATGTTGGCATCCCGATTGGCGGCGTTGCTCAGGCGGAACTGCTCAATGCTCTCGTCTTCGCGACTAAATGCCTGCACTTCACGCACGGCGGCGATATTCTCCTGGAGATCGGCGTTGACAGCCCCAATTTCCAGGCGGGCGCGGCGAAACGCTTTGCGCGCCTGCGCCGAGAACCAGCGCGTGACAAAGAACATGAGCGGCAAGGTGCTTAAGCTGATCAAGGCGTAGACGGGGCTTTTGCCCACCATGGTGATGACGATCCACACCACCAACAGCGATCCTTGCAGCACACTGACAATGCCAAAACCAATCACTTGTTGAATGGTGTCAATGTCGTTGGTGATCCGGCTCATCACGTCCCCTACTTCGTGTTTGCTGAAGTAGGACAACGACAGGCGGTTAATCTGGGCGAAAATGTCTCGCCGCATGTCGCGCAGCACGTGAAAACCGGCCCGGCTCATTAAATAGAAGAGCACGCCACTGCCCAAAGAACTGCTGATATAGAGGATGACAATAATAAGAACCAACCCGCCCAGCCCAGCGACATTTTCGGCCGGGGTGGCTTCGGGATTGGGCGTCGTGTACCAACAGTTGCTATAAGTGGTGGCGTCCACGGCAGACGAGGAAGCAGAAGCAGGGCCTAGATAGCAGTCTACAGCCTGACCCGTCAGATCAGGAATGAGCACCTGTACGTAAGTACCCACTACCATCAGGAGTAAAACGCCCATCAGCGCCCATTTGTAAAGCCGAAAATAATGCCAGAACCGTTTCAAGGTTTGGGACGTACTGCGCGGCTTTTGCGCGTCAGTACCTAGCAAATTTGCATCTCGATCGTACATAACTTCTCCAGGAGGGTAATCGTCCAGCCCGAAACGACACGGTTAGATGGCAGGTGTCTGGGACTGGGTCACCCGGTGCGCACCATTAGTTTCACCCTGAATTATGCGCCGCTTGCGCAAATTGTCCAATAATCAACCCATACATCTCAGGGTTTTCCCGAAGTCGCTCAATTGTCATTCTGAGGCCGCAGACCGAAGAATCCAACGGCGCTGGCAAAGCAAAGGCTCTGGTTTGCTCAGTAGCGTGGGATGCTTCGCTTCGCTCAACATGACAAGTGGATTGCCTTGTTTATGGGGCAATCTACAAGTGACATGACTTTGGAAAGACCTTGCCATACATCTGGGGAACTGTTGCCGGCATCTAATTTGTTGTATAACTGATAACAAGCAGGAGGGTGATTTCCAAAATCGCCGCCACCCGATTTTGGAAAATCGGGCTACAACGACGCACTATTTTCACCCCTTTGCTTCGACAAGCTCAGCACAGACTGTGGCGCGCCTTGCGCAGGGCCGCCTGGACC
>CAYQYJ010000237.1:0-6161 GCA_964421605.1 uncultured Ardenticatenaceae bacterium
CGAGCCATTGGCGGCTTTGTAGCTTTGATTGTCCTGGTAGCCGGCGGCTATTGGGGGTATATGCGTTTTTTGGCGCCGCAGCCGGAAACGACGGCGGAGCCGGCGGATGTGAATACAGTGGCGGTGGATACGGGGGTGGACGTGGTGTCGGCGGAAGCCAGTCTGGAGCCGGCGCGTTGGGCGGACCTGGCGCCGCTGCGGGCGGGGCGGGTGGCGGAGTTGTTGGTGCAGGCGGGGGATGAAGTGGCGGCGGGCGCGCCGCTGCTGCGATTGGCAGCGGCGGATTTGACGGCGGCGCTGGCGCAGGCGGAGGCGGCGGTGGCGCAGGCGAATGCCGGCATTACCGCCGCTGCCGCCCAACTGTCCGTGGCGCAGGCGGGCGTATTGGCGGCGCAAACGGCGGTCGAGGTGGCTGAGGCGCAGTTGGCTCTGGCGCAGTCCGCGCCGCTGCCGGCGGAAATTGCCGCCTTGCAAAGCGGCGTGGATGTGGCTGCCGCGGCGGTGAGCCAGGCGGCGGCGAACCGGGATGCGGCTTTGCAGAGCGCCACGGCGGCGCAGATTCAGAGCGCGCAGGCGCAGTTGGCGGCGGCGCAGGCGGATGAGCGGGTGGTGCAGGATCAATATGACGGGTTGATTCGCAATGATGTGGGCGGCACGCTGGAGGAGCAGACGCGCTTTGCCTTGAACGCGGCGCAGGCCAGGGTAGCGGCGGCGCAGGCGGCTTTGGCGGAATTGCAGGCGGGCCCGACGGCGGCGCAGCGGCAGGCGGCGAATGCGGCTGTGCCGGTGGCTACGGCGCAAGAGGCGGCGGCGCAGGCGCAGTTGGATTTGTTGCTGGCGGGATCGCGCCCGGAGCAAATTGCGGTGGCGCAGGCGCAGGTGGCGCAGGCGGAAGTGGGGTTGGCGCAGGCGGAGGCGGCGGTGGTACAGGCGGAAGCGGCAGTAGCGCAGGCGGAAGCGGCGGCGGCGCAGGCGGAAGCCGGGCGGGATGTGGCGCAGGCGGCGTTGGATCAGATGACGGTGGGGGCGCCTTTTGCCGGCACAGTGGCTCGCGTGGACGTGGAAGTGGGGGAAATCGTTTCGCCGGGCTTACCGGTGATCACGCTGGCGGATTATGGCGGCTGGCAGGTAAAGACCAGCGACTTGACGGAGAGCGACGTGGTGGCGGTGGCGGTGGGCGACGCGGTGACGCTGCGCTTTGACGCTATCCCGGAGGAGACGTTGGCGGGGGTGGTGGTGGATATTGCTGGCGTTTCTACCGTGACGCGGGGGGACATTACGTATGCGGTGACTATTTCGCTGGATGACGCTCGTTCGCTGCCGTTGCGCTGGGGGATGACGGTTTTTGCGGATATTGAGGTGGGGGAGAGGAATAATTAATGGGTGAATGGGTGAATGGCGGTGAAGACACCGCTTGTGAATGGTTAATGGGAACGCCTGGGGCTTCCTGGGTATGCAGACAATATTGCAATGGGTAGGGACATCGCGGCGAATTTTCGGGTGGAAGGGGACCATTGAATCGTGTTTTTTTGGGATTCAATGGTCGGTCGTTATGGGGGGAGTGGCATTGCAGTTGCAAGCGCGTGGGGGGCATCTTTTGATTAAAACAGGTTCACGCGGAGACGCGGATGGCGCGGAGTAAAGATGAGGGTTCTCTTTATTATTGGGTAGGAGTTCCGCACCGGCTGGGAAAGTACAAAAGGCTTCGAGGCTTTTGTACTCTGGTAACTGCGTAACCCCTGATGGGGTATAATAGCGTCGTGTATTGAATTGCTGACGAAGGAGTGTGTTGGAATGAGCACAAAAATCATACCTGTAAGCAATCTGCGTCGCCAGACAAGCGCGGTCCTGCGTAAAATCCAGGAGGATGGGGACATCGTTTATATTACGCAGCATGGCCGCCCGGCGGTTGTTATGCTTGATTATGAGCATTATGAGGCGCTCGTGGTGCGGGCGCTCCAACAAGGGTGGCCTGTAGACTATTTTGCGCAAACGTATGGGGCTTTAGCCAATGATCCCTTAGTCCGCCCAGACCAGGACGAGTTTGAAGAAAGGGAGATAGCGTCGTGACCTATCTTCTGGATACGAACGTTTGTATTCGCTACCTGAATGGCCGTGCGCCTGGTGTGCTGCGGCAGTTGCAGCAACTACAACCAGTAGAAGTTATGGTCTGCGCTGTTGTGAAGGCGGAGTTGTTTTACGGTGCGCAACGCAGTCATGATCCGGCGCGTTCGTTGGCTGTACAGTATCAATTCTTGCAGCCGTATCGTTCATTGCCATTTGACGACGCCGCAGCAGAGATTGCCGGCATTCTGCGCGCTCAACTGGTCAAACAAGGGACGCCGATTGGACCTTATGATTTACAGATTGCAGCAATTGCTCTGGCCAATGATTGCACTGTGGTAACGCATAATGTTAGAGAGTTTAGTCGGATACCAGACTTGCCGATTGTGGATTGGGAATCGGTATGACGCACGTTGTGTTGTGTGGCAATCTTAGCAAATTATGGTAGACATAAGTCAGGAGAGATTGGAGCAGTCTTGGAGATTGCTCCAGTCTGGCCGCTGGAAAAGCGCGTTGCACCTGCGCACAATCGGGAAGCATTAAGCGACTATGTATGTGTTGCACTTTCATTGGCTTATCCCCGCCCAGGCTGGTAGTAAGGGGGGGGTGTTTGTGTGGGCGGAGACGGCGGCGGCGGCGCAGCCCAGCCGGGACCGGCGTAAGAAAACGGCGCAGCCCCATCCTTTTGCGGCGGACGCGCCGGAGGTGCGGCAATTGCTGGCAGGGTTGGGGCAGCCGGGGAAGCTGCCGGCAGAAACGCTGCTGTATTGGTTGCCGGCAAACCGTTGGGGACCAGCGCCTTCGCCTGATTTGCGGCACGATTGGGAAACGGATGCGGCCCCCCTGGAACTGCTGCCGTGGAATGTGCCGGGGGTAACGCTGACGGCGGCGCAGGCGCTGCCGTTGTTTACCCATTTGCACCTGCGCGATTTGCCGGCAACGCTCCGTTTGGGCGTGGATGGTCGCTTCTGGCGCACTGCTTTTGCCTTCGTTCTGGAACTGTTGGCGCGGCAGCTTTATCGGCCCACGCTGGTGGAGATGGTGGCGCGGCGGGAACGGCATTATGAAGCCCGCTGGCAGCCGATGTTGGATGGGGAGGGCGAAGCCCGGCGAGCGGCGCAACTGGCGGCGGCGATGCCGGCTATTTGCCGCGCGGCGACGCAAGACGCGGCGGAAACCATTCCACCGCGCGTCATTTTGGACAGCTTTTTGAACTATTTGACCGACGCGGCGGTGCGCCAATGGGCCGTCAAGCAGGAGCTTTATTTACCTGCCGGCAGCGAGCCGGCCAATGTCTGGCTGCGGGCGTTGTTTGCGCCTGACCCCACTGTTCAGGTCAGCGCCGCGCAGATGCAGCATTTTGGCGGCAGCCTGCGCGCCTGGGAACGCGCCCTGACTGTGGCGGGCGACAGCCATTATCGGGTGGCGCTGCGGTTGGAAGCGCCGGCGCAGCAGGAAGCGCCGCGCACCAAGAAGGGGGAAGCCGCCTGGCAGCTTCATTACCTGTTGCAAGCGCGCGACGATCCCAGTTTGATATTGCCGGCATCGGACGTGTGGAAGAGCAAGGCGACGGCGCTGCAAGCGCTGGGGCGGCGCTTTGAGCGACCGCAAGAGCGGCTGCTGACGGCTCTGGGGTATGCCGCCCGCCTGTCTCCGCCCATTCAACGCAGTTTGCAGCAGCGCAGCCCTAGCAGCGTTATCCTGACTACCGATGAAGCTTACACCTTTTTGCGCCAGTGCGCGCCGCAGTTGCAGCGCGCCGGCTTTGGCTTGTTGACGCCGCCCTGGTGGAATAAGCCGGGCACCCGTTTGGGCGTTCGCTTAAAGCTGACCAGTGCGTCAAAGCTGGGGGGACAGGCTGCGGTGTCCAGGGGGCACATGAATCTGGAGAATCTGGCGCGCTACCGCTGGCAGCTATCGCTGGGGGAAACGGAGTTGACCCGTGAGGAGTTTGACGCGCTGGTCGCTTTGAAGTCTCCCCTGGTGCATATTCGCGGTCAGTGGGTGCAGCTTGACCCGGAGCAGATTGAGGCGGCTATTCGTTTCTGGCAGCGGCAGGATATAGAAGGGGATGTGTCGCTGGCGGAGGCGATGAAGTTGGGGCTGGATGACGCGGCCCAGCAGCGGCACGGCTTGCCCGTGGAGCGCGTGGAGATGGATCAAGGGCTGCAAAGCTGGCTCAACCGGCTGCAAGGGGATGAAAAGTTGGAAATGCTGCCGCTGCCAGAGGGGTTGCGGGCAACGCTGCGTCCGTATCAGGCTTATGGCTATTCCTGGCTGCATTTTGCCCGTCGTTGGGGGTTGGGGGTGATTCTGGCTGATGATATGGGGTTGGGCAAGACGATCCAGACGTTGACTCTGGTGCAGCGGTTGAAGGAAGAGATGGGCGGATTGCCCGCGCCGGTGCTGCTGGTTTGCCCCACTTCGGTGGTGACTAACTGGGAGCAGGAGAGACAGAAGTTCACGCCGGGGTTGACGGCGCTGGTGCATCAGGGGGGCGACCGGCTGCGGGAGGAGGCGTTTGTGGCGGCGGCGCGGCAGGTAGACCTGGTGCTGACCAGTTACGCCCTGGTGCGGCGGGATGCTGACTTCTTGCGGCAGATAGCGTGGTTTGGCGTGGCGCTGGATGAGGCGCAGAATATCAAGAATCCCAATACGCGGCAGACGCAGGTGGTGCGACAGTTGCCGGCTGACTTTCGGTTGGCGTTGACGGGAACGCCGGTGGAGAACCGGCTGTCGGAGTTGTGGTCTATTATGCAGTTTTTGAATGCCGGCTTTTTGGGTGGGCAGGAGAAGTTCCGCCGCGAGTTCACTTTGCCGATTGAACGGTATGGGGACGAGACGGCGGCGCAGCGGCTGCGCAAATTGACGCGGCCCTTTATTTTGCGCCGCGTGAAGACGGACCCGACGGTGATTCAAGATTTGCCCGATAAGCAAGAGGTGAAGGTGTATTGCCACCTGTCGCCAGAGCAGGCGACGTTGTATGAAGCGGTGGTGCGCGATGCGCTGGCGGCTATTGAGGCGCAGCAGGAGGGTGGCATAGCCCGCAAAGGGTTGGTGCTGAGTATGTTGATGCAGCTTAAGCAGGTGTGTAACCATCCGGCGCAGTATCTACATGAGACGGAAACGTATGATCCGCTGGCGGACAGCGGGCGTTCCGATAAGTTGAGCCGCCTGGCGGACCTGTTGGAGGAGATTCTGGCGGAAGGGGACCGGACGCTTATTTTTAGCCAGTTTGCGGAGATGGGCGGGTTGTTGAAGGCGTTTATTCAGCAGCATTTTGGCGTGCCTACGTTGTATTTGCATGGGGGCGTGCCGGCAAAAAAGCGGGCGGAGATGGTGGCGCAGTTTCAGAGCGATGGCGGGCCGCCGATCTTTTTACTGTCGTTGAAGGCGGGCGGCACGGGGTTGAACCTGACTCGCGCCAATCACGTCTTTCACTTTGACCGCTGGTGGAATCCGGCGGTGGAAGATCAGGCTACGGATCGCGCTTTCCGCATTGGGCAGACGAAGAATGTGCTGGTGCATAAGTTTGTTTGCCTGGGCACGTTGGAAGAGCGGATTGACGCGATGCTGGAAGATAAAAAGGCGCTGGCGCAGAGCATCGTGGGCAGCGGCGAAAACTGGCTGACGGAGATGAGCACGGCAGACTTACGCGAATTAGTGAGGGGGAAGTAAGAAGGGAGAAGGGAGAAGGAAGAAGGAAGAAGGGAGAAGGAAGAAGGGAGAAGGAAGAAGGGAGAAGGAAGAAGGGAGAAGGAAGAAGAAGGAAGAAGAAGGAGGTGGGTGGTGTGGGATTTGAGGGAGAGGACGAAGCGGTTTGGGTTGAGGGTGGTGCGGATGTATGCGGCTTTGCCGCCGGAGCAGGCGGCGCAGGTGTTGGGGAAGCAGGCGCTGCGGTCAGGTACGTCAATTGGGGCGCATTACCGGGAAGCGTGCCGGGCGCGGTCGAGGGCAGAGTTTTTGAGTAAGGTGCGTCTGGCTTTGCAGGAGTTGGACGAAACGGCGTATTGGCTAGAATTGTTGGTGGAAGCAGAGCTTGTGGTAGCGCTGCACTTAATCGTGGTGGGTGTCAGCCCCGCCTGCGGCGGGGCTGA